>JACDOC010000008.1 GCA_017656295.1 Bacillus sp. (in: firmicutes)
AGAGAGTACCCTAAAATAGTGAATCCGCTTTCATTGTTAGGGAGAAAAAAACTGCCCACAAATACTTGACTCAATCAACAATACAATTTTAAGTGAAAATTGGAATAGTTTATGAGAAAATAAGATTAGAATAAATGGGACAAAATAACTACTTATGTGGGTTTTTCGCCACGACTGTTATCGTATAAGGTGGGGGGAAGAATGAAAAAGAAAAGGATCAGGCTCATACCGTTTCTCATTTGTGTATTGTTCATCGGTTGTTATTCCACAAGTAAGGTTCACTCGACTACACAACCACCTGGAGTTCACTTTACGATTCAACCTTCCTCTAATGAAATCGTTCTTCCTGAAGATGGAGTGGCTGAAGGAAGGCTTGATATCCAAATTCAACCGGTCGGTATGGCAACGAATGAACAACGAAAGCCTATTGAACTGATTTTTGTTCATGATACGTCAGGTTCGATGGCATACAAGTTTCATGGGGTGAGAAAAGATAAAAGCGCGAAATATGCCTTAGCGGAAGCACTTGAATATTTTGAGAAAAATAGAATCGAAGACGATCAGTTTTGGTTTGTTCCTTTTAACAGTGAGATTACAAACAATAAAAGTGTAAAGATACGTCCGAATCCGAACACGAAAGATCATCCAAATGATTTGCATTTAATTAGTCTTGTGCTAAAGCATTTGGATGATGTTAGTTACGGAGGAACAAACTATTCGCTAGCATTACACACTGCCTTAAATTTGTTTGAACCTTACTCTGAAAAAAGCAAATACATTATTTTTCTAACTGATGGAGAGCCGACAACGCTATATCGTGAAGAAGAAGTGAGTTATGAAAAACGGATTGGATATGGAAACAATAAGAGATATGAGTGGGTTACTGAAACCACAATAGTAGAGTATTACCTTTATGCAGATAACACGGCTTCTCGGTGGGATCCAATACGTGAATGGAAATGGCTGGATTTCAATGAGACAAAACAAATCATTGAACAAGAAGCGAAAAACACCGCTAAAAAACTAGCCCAACATAATGTTACCATGTATAGTATTGCCTTTGCTGAAGAAGGGGATGTAAACTATCAATTACTAGAAGAGATGTCAAATGAAACGGGTGGCTATGCGATTTCAGCGAATCCAGAAAGTTTGTCTTCCTTGTTTAAGGAAATTTCCAATCAATTTGACTCTCCATCTATTAGCGGGGAGGTAACGATTCCACTTGCTGAGTTACAACATCAAGGCGCTTCATTGAAAGAAGTAAATGGGGCATATATCGATGAAAGAGGCGTTGTTCATGTTCCGTTTACATTTAACTTTCCTGTGAACGGTTCACCCCTCCCATCGTTGAAACAAATTTCTTTACCGCTTCAGTTTACACAAGTCGGAGACTTTACGTTTGAAGGTATACATTTAGTTTACACAGACTTGGAAGGAAAACGAGTGGTCGTTGATCATCCACCAGTAACGATTTCAGTAAAAAAAGAGGTGGCACCAACGTTTCATAGTTTTGTAGAAGTACGAAAAAACTCGAGCTATGCTCCTGACCAATTAATAAAGTTTGGAACAAGTCATTCTGATACGAACTCGTTCAAAATTCGGTATACATTGGAACCGGAAGGAGTAATTAGTAAGAGAATGACGGGTGAGCTTACGAACATCCAAATCGTTCAGCCGCTTCCACAGGGAATGGTTTTAAAAGAGGATAAGCTAATAGTTTTAAAAGGAAACGAAATATTACATCAAGCTGAAGTAGTCTTATCAGAGAATAATGGAGAGAAGCAACTAGTCATCACCATTCCACACCCAATTACATATGAAAACGGCGCATTTTCCGTCGATGAACTTGTATTTGAGGTTGTATTGCATGTCGATTATGCGATGAGTTATGTGACGTTACCACGAGCAACATTAACCTATCATGACAGTCGCTTCGGTTATTCTTCATTACATTTAAACACGACTAATCAACAAATTAGTATGAAAATTCGATTAGATGAGTTTGCCAGCTCTGTATTTTACGTAGGAGATCATTTAGGAAATGTTCGCAAAGTAGACGGATTTGAAGGATTGATTTTAGCTGAAGGTAAACGGGTGACTAAGCCGGTGAAAGGGTTAAAATTTTCACAAGGGGGAGTCGGTTTAGAAGTCATTTACTTCGATGATTCGGTTGACCAATGGCGATTTGTACATGATTTTGATATTTTTGATTCATCGACGAGCGAACCGATTAATGAAAACGGATGGGTAGATGGCGATGCATACTTTAAATTAACCGAAGAAGTGGCTGGTGACGATACTTCCTATATGTTCCGAATCATTGCTGATAACGGTTTGATTGATTGGACAGAATTGCAACCAGAGGATATTATCTCTATACCTAAATCATTCTATGGAACGATTCAAGTGTCTGTAAAAGCGTCTAGTGGATTTGTATTAGGTGGAGAGAAAACAGTCACAAAAACGATTCGTAAGTCGAAAATTCAATCAATAGAAGTGCAACCGAACCCGATTGAACTGGATGTGGGGACATCGGTGGAGCTTCATATTCAAACTTCTCCATACGAAGCTAAATGGAACGATTTAAATATTCATGTAGTTAACTCAGATATTGCAATATATCAAAATGAAAATGGTCGTATTGTTGGCTTATCAGAAGGAGAAACCACATTGATTGTTTCTTCAAAAGAAAGAGAAGACATTCAAATAATGGTTCCCATTTATGTGAAGGACCCTATAATCCCTTTAGAGTCAGTTCAATTTAAAAAAGGCAAGTATACGCTGAAAAAAGGTAACAAAATGAACTTGACAGGAGAACTAAAATGGTCACCATCAAATTCAACGAATAAACAGATTACAAACGTCATTACTTCACCGGCAATAATAAACGTATACCAAGATGGAGAGCATTGGTTTGTCGAAGGAGTAGATATAGGGTACGCGACCGTAACAGTCGAAACAAAAGAAGGTCTACAAGCGTCGGCCCTATTTGAAGTGATTCCACACGATTCAAGTGGGGGTAACGATTCATCTACCGAAGGAAAATGGTAAGGAAAAAGGCTAATGCCGAGATGCAGGCATTAGCCTTTTATTATTCGATAAAAACTTCATCTGCGAATAAACTTACATGCTTCACTTGTGGTAAGGCATCAATTCGTTGTAACAACACATCTTTGTTATAAATCACATTAAACCGAGATAAGCGGTTATTTTGCT
Source organism: Bacillus sp. (in: firmicutes) (assembly GCA_017656295.1). Lineage (NCBI taxonomy): Bacteria > Bacillati > Bacillota > Bacilli > Caryophanales > Bacillaceae > Bacillus > Bacillus sp. (in: firmicutes). The sequence continues at coordinate 3,217 of JACDOC010000008.1, forward strand.
GACTAATGGTCATCGTTTGAACATTAGTGATATCGTCCACTTCTCCTCTAACGGCATTAATTTCTAAAACATTTTTCGCAAACAAGCCACCGTGAATGTAAAATAATGAACCAACCCCATATAATTCGGCTTTATTCTCTGTATAAAAGAACGCTTTAAGCGGTTTAATCTGGTCATCTAACGGTATACCATCATACAACTCTGGTTCCTGGCTATTTTGAAAGTTAGTAAATTCATTAATACGGGTAATTGTAAGTTTATCTTTTGAAAGTAAGATTAATTGTTTTTCTTGGTTGTTAGAGCCTAAAATATTGACATTTGAAATTTGTGTCTCACCATTCACGTACATAACTGAATCGACGATCATTTGGTCATTTTCTTGGGATGGATCGTTTGCGTCTCCTTTGATTTCTAAATTTCCAAAAGTGACTAACGTTCCATTGACACGAATATCTCCATTTAATGGACGGAAGGCAATTTCATCGCTTGCAAAAAGGTTTCCTTCAATCGTTAAATTGTTTCTACTTTCGATATGAATTTGGCCAGAAGAAACGATGTTTCCGAATATATTGAGTTTACCACCTTCGTTAATGAAATGAACATTACCTGTAGAGATAATATTAGAAAAGTTAATTGGTCCATTACCGATCACCCATACATCTCCATCTACTATTAAATCATCAAATGTCAAAACGCTTTCTATAGTTGAGGAAATGTATAAATCACCAGGGACTTTCAATGGACCTGCGACATCTCTATTGATAAGAAAAAATTGATCGGTCGGTTCTTCTAGTCCAAAAATATCGGCGACAGAACTCCACGAAAGACCTTCCAGTCCAAACTGTTGTTCAATTGCTGTTTGTAACGAAGATGTTATTTCATCGGTAATAGAAAAGGTAATACCGACATCTTCCAACATTTTTTCACCTTGTTGTTTAATCGTTTCATCAAACTGTATAGGAACAAAACGGCTTTCGTGTTTGATCTTAGGCATTTGTTGTTGATAAAATTGGTCTTTCGTTAACGATTGGAATACATCAATCGAATTCGTATAAATATCACCATACACCGATGGGAAAGGGGTGCTTACTTCTTTTTTCATTCCATTGGTCAAATAGTAGTACGCATCCTCTTGAATCGTTAGTTTAGGAGAGTAAATGTTTCCGACAATATGAGGGGAGCCATTTAAATAAAGCTCATTGTTCGTCCCTACCGCATATTTTAAAAAGCTAGGAATGGGAGATAAAAAAAGTCGTTTTCGAATCGTTTTTTTTACATTTCCTTCATGGTTATTCGGATTTTTAGTGACTAGGACGAGCTCGTACACTTTAGTAAAATCTGAATCAATATGAAATGTGGAACGAGCGTTTAAATTTTCTTCCCCACATGCTGATGGTGGTTCTTCTCCGACGTACGTAGCAGTTTCTCCGCTTAAATCGATTACATACATACACTCCATAAATGATTTCTCTTGACTAGCCGTCTCGATAAAATTCTTTATCCATTCGCTTATCTGAGTCGAAAAGGCATTTGCTTGGATCAAGGAAATATCGATTTGATCTAATTGAATAGATAAGTTAGTGACAAATTCATCCACCGCTTTCATCGCATCAAAAGTTACCGATATTTCACTTTCCCGAAGTTCGGTTCGTTTCGCTCCACCAATGGTAGAGGCGATGATCGACATTCCGATCACTGTAAAAACAAGGGTCGTCACTAATACATTTATGAGCGTATTTCCACGTTCATTCAAGGGATCCTATCCTCCTTTCTAAAAGCCGAACTGACTTTCAAGTGTTAAATCATCTTCCGTTTTTGGGTGTCTTACTTCAAAATGAAGTTTAATAATGCCGCTTGTGCACCCGTTTTGTTCTTGTTCGGAGCAGATTAACCCAATCGATGAATTCGTAAAATCAGAGACAGTCGTTAACTCATGATGATTGATATTAAACACTTTTTTATTGCCATCAGAGGAAGTCGTTAACACGATCTTTTCACTTTCAGGAGTTCCCTTTTCAGAAGTTGTTATATCATAAAACTTACTATTTTCTTTTTCGTACTTTTGGACACTCGTTTCTTGGTCATTAATAATTTCTAAACAAGTATCTCCCTCTTGACATAATTGGACACGATCAAAGGGAACGGAGTAGAGCGTATTCATAATCATAGTGGATACGTAGTCAGCGTCTTCGCGCATTTGAGAATCATAGTTTATTTTTTCGTACACTTTATACCCCATCACAAATATCCCGTAAGTGGCGGGGAGTAAAATCATCATAATCGTGATCGTCAATAACAACTCCAGAAGGGTCATTCCATGATTATCGGATATCTTCGCTTTGAATCGTTCCGTCCACATCTGTATGAAATTCATTTCCATTAATTTCCCACCGCACTTCCACTGTAATCGGGATAAAATAATTGACATTTTCTTCCGGATCTGCTTTTTCTGAATAGACGAAAACTTCATAAGGTAAATTATTAATCGTGATCGGTTGACAAAAAGCTGGAATCGTTTCATTTGGGCGAAAATATTTGTACGAATCATTGCAAACGACGACTCGTAAGTATTGGTTTTCAGGTTTGACCTCTCCCGTATTTACTCCTTCGAATTCGTTCCGCATCGCAATAAAGCTTTGCTTTTCCATATACATTAAAACGTTACGAGCCACATTCACTCCGACCGTTTTTTTCTGATTAAGATTCGTAAAATGGTAGCCTTGGATAAAAAATTTTAAGAAGGACAAAAGAATGATAGATAAAATCGTTACCGAGGCTAAAAGCTCTAATAACGTCATTCCATCTTGATTGATGATAGATTTTTTCATTTCATCCCTTCTTTCAAAATATGTAACTTTATTATACAATATTTAGTAGTCAAAATATGGCACCTTTTGTCTATTTTTAGGACTTTTGTTTGAACGGATGGGAGTGAGTAAATGGGTCAATTTATTGGGATAGGCATTTCGCTGATCGTTTTAGTCATTATTTTATTTGTATTACCTTTACCGTTTTCTAATAAAGGAAAATCAATTATTGCTAGCGTTTCTTGTATAATCGCTCTTCTAGGTATATTTGCCCAATCCGTTTATGGGCCATGGCAAATACTCCTCTTCCTTTCAATGTTGGCTTTATTATCGTCGTATTTTTTAGTGAAAAGGTACTCCCCTCTTTTATTTGCTCACGGTTCAAGTAGTACAGAAGAAGACATATGGGAGACCGGTGAAGAAGTTTTGGACGTCGAAAAAAATGAACGTAAGGACCAAAATGAAATAGACGGAATGACATCTACATCTGAATTTGAAACGAATCATGTTGAAGAAAAAGCGGGGTCATCCAGTACGGATTTAAACGATACCTTTGACCACGAATCGAATGTGTTGATTAAAAAAGAGGATGTCATGGACGTTTTAAAAGTGCAATTAGAGGACGAAAGTGATACTCAAACATCAACAAATATGGAAGAATGGTTGGTCCGTGAAGAAAACAATGGGATTGAGCCGATTGAAAAAAAGGAAGTTGAAGAACAAGTTGATGATGTTGTAAGCCGTGTGGAACAATGGATTGCTGAGGAGAATGACGATGTCATTGAACCATTAGGTGAAGATGAACTTTTCAGCGAACAAGACAATGATTTTAGCGATGTCGAAAAATGGATTGCTGAAGAGAATGAATCAATCATTGATAGGATTTATGAAAATGAACAGCTTGATGAAAATCAATTTGACGTGCTCGAACTAGAAAGAACTGAGGACATTGAAGAATTGACGGATTCATTCGGAATGCCAAATAACCAACTTGAAGAGGATATACAAAAGCAAAAATTAGATGAATCCTCAGAACAGCAAGATGTTGAGCTGATAGAAGATTCTATCGAACGTAATCACGAAATGCCAGAGTGGTTGTCTGATGAATCAACATCGAGTGAAAACGATGGAGAAGAAGAGCTTAGTTTACAAGAAACACCGAAAGATGAAATCAAACAAAACTACGAAACTATTAAAAATAAAAACGTAGAAGAGGTACGTTTGGAGGACGAACAAAACAGTAGCACCGCTCTTCAAAAAGAGTTGTTACATACAATGGTCGAACAATTAATTTTATCCAAAAACTTTGTATCTCCAATCGAATACGAACAATTGATTCGCCATCATTTACATCCTTCGTTACACGACCATGAATATTTTCTTTTTGCTCAACTATTAATGGAGCATTATGTAGAAACAGATAATAAACAAGCATTAAAATCATTTATTCAATCGATTGAAAACCGATATGAAGCGTATCCGTTACTGATGAAACAATTGCAAATGATAAAACAACTAACTGAATGACAATAAGATAGGTGTGGTGAAGTAGGATGAAGAAAAGTGTGGAAATCAAAGGATTACCGATTATTTGTCTTTCTGATGGAACTGAATTAGGAAAGGTGAAGTCACTTATTGTGAATCCAGAAAAAGGATCGGTTGATTTTTTAACAGTTGAACACCAAGATTGGCAAGTCAGTGTCAAAGCGATCCCTTTTAAAAAAGTGATTGGAATTGGAGAATATGCCGTAACGGTGGAAAATGAAAGTGCCATTATAGATTTGAATGAAATTCCGATTGCGAACAACCTAGTGAATAAAAATATTCGCGTCATTGATACGAAAGTGATGACCCGAAAAGGACAACTTCTCGGACAAGTAACTGAGTTTTTTGTCAATGACGAAACAGGTGAAATTATTGGATTAGATATGAAATGGGGAGAACGAGAGGCTATTTTACCTGCTTCCTTCGTTTCTACATATGGAAAAGATATCATCATCGTTTCTGAAGAAGCCTCCCAACATGCTGTTGATTCAGCTGACCAGTTAGTTCAAGTGGACGAAGAATCCATTGGTAAGTTACAAGACCTAAATCCATTAGAAGACATTCGTAAAAAACAAGTTGAGTTATTAATAGGAAAAGAGGTAGCGAAAGACCTTTATGATGCCAATGGCCAACTGTTAATTTCCAAAGGGTCCGTTCTAACGAAAGAACAAATAGAGCAGGCACAAGCAGCTGGACCAGTAGTGATGGTCGAGCTCACAATGAATATTAAAGAATAACATTAAGGAGGCGCTGTTAGGGTGCATGCAAGACCCTTTTTATTCACTTTACTTTCTATCGTGATCTGTACCTTCTATTTTTACGCTGCTTCCCGGATTAGCGCCTTTTTTTTCTCAGAAGATGGTGAAGTGTTTGCTGAAAACACATACATCGCTACAGTGGATGTGTCGGGGAAAACGAAAAACGAAGCCATCCTTCTATTACGGCGATCGTGGGAGGAAAGAGAGATTCATATTGAATTATCTTGGTCGGATGAACAAGTAGAAATTGATGGAAAATTTTTTTTTGACCTCAACGTTGAAGAATCGGTTAATCGTTCACAAAGTGGTGAACTTAATTCCCCTATTATAAACGTAAACAGTAAAGAGTTAGCAGACAAGATAGTTGAAAATTTCTTATCAATTAAGAAAGAAAACATTGATTTAGCCAAACTAACGTCTTTTCTTAAAGAGTGGGCTTCTAATTGGAAAAACCATACCGTAAATGTTGATCTTACTAATTTTCAATTGGAAGATCAAAACATCACGGTGCTTAACGAAGTGTTAGCTCCATCCTCTTTCACTACGAAAGGTTTGCAACAACTAGTTGAAGAACATCCGACCATAGAAATAAAAGAACATCAAATTTTTTCCCTATTAAATTGGATCGAAAAAGAACGAATTTCCTATCTTTCTGACAATGATTTAAGTGTACTAGGAACGTATTTGTATGAATTAATTCTCCCGACCAATTTTCAAATCATTGAACGGAATCGTCACCAACAGTTACCTGAATATGCCAAAATTGGTTATGACGTATACGTAAAAGGAAAAGATCAGTATGATTTTTCCTTTTTAAATGGAAATAATGTGGCTTATTCTATTGAATGGTCGATGGTTCAAGGGAACCTATATTTAGTGCTAACTGGATATCCTTTTTCTCATAAATATGAGATCAAAGTAAAAGATTATCAGACGTTTACCCCAAAGACGATTGTTCGTTATCATCCTTTTGTTGAAGACAACAAAGTGAAAGTAATCGAAAAAGGAAAAAACGGTGAATACGCGAAAGTCGTAAGACAAACGTATACTTCAAAAGGGGAATTACTTACCGAAGAAACGATATCGGAAGATTATTATCCACCGATTCATCGGGTCGAGCTTCATCCGATTGACGGTGAAACCACTTCTATGACGAGTGAGAGCGAACAAAACGACAAAAACGAGCTAGAATCGGTCTACGATAATGGGGAAACCATTATTAAATAACCATAAACGGGGGATTCATATGGTTACAACACGGAAACGTTTAGGGGATTTACTCGTTGAATCCGGTTTAATTACAAAGGAACAGCTTGAAGCAACATTAAAAGAAAAAAGCCCTAATCAAAAATTAGGGGATGCTTTATTACAGCGCGGGCACATTACAGAACAACAATTAATTGAAGTGTTGGAGTTTCAATTAGGCATTCCCCATGTGAGTTTATACCGATATCCGTTTGATACGAAGCTATTTAACCTCATTCCCAAAGAAACAGCGAAACGCCATTTAATGATTCCTTTAAAAAAGGAAGAAGACAAATTATTTGTCGCCATGGCCGATCCGATGGACTTTTATGCCATCGAAGATTTGCGTTTATCAACAGGTTTTCAAATTCAACCAGCGATTGCTACAAAAGATGATATCCTCCGTACCATTAATAAATATTACGATGTAGATGATGTGTTTGACGACATTCCTGATGCGTCGAAGGAAGGAGAAGGAATTGAAGAAGAAGCGATCGTAGACCAAGATTCTCCGGTCGTTCGCCTCGTGAACCAATTATTGTCGAATGCGATTGCTCAAAAAGCCAGTGACATTCATATCGATCCCCAAGAATCGAAAGTGGTCATTCGCTATCGAATCGATGGCATTTTACGAACAGAGCGTACTCTGCCGAAACATATGCAAAGCATGTTAGTTGCCCGTATAAAAATTATGGCCAATATGGATATTACGGAATTTCGGATTCCTCAAGATGGGCGCATTAAAACAAACATTGAATTTCGCCCGGTGGACTTACGTGTTTCCACTTTGCCAACGGTATTCGGCGAAAAAGTGGTGATGCGGATTCTTGATTTAAGCAGTGCCTTAAACGATATTGAACAACTTGGTTTCAATTCACTCAATTTAAAACGATTTAAAACGTTAATCGAAAAACCAACCGGAATTATTTTAATTACTGGACCAACAGGTTCTGGTAAATCATCGACGTTATATGCCGCGTTAAATTATTTAAACGATGAAGAGGTAAACATCATTACTATTGAAGATCCTGTCGAATACCAATTAGAAGGGGTCAACCAAATACAAGTCAATCCGAACGTCGGGTTAACGTTTGCGAAAGGATTACGTGCCATTTTACGTCAAGACCCAAATATTATCATGGTCGGAGAAATTCGGGATAAAGAAACCGTTGAAGTCGCGATTCGTGCGTCGCTGACAGGTCATTTAGTGTTAAGTACGATCCATACGAATGACACCATTAGCACCATTACCCGATTAATCGATATGGGTGTTGAGCCGTTTCTCGTCGCAACGTCCATTAGTGGAATCATCGCCCAACGTTTAGTTAGAAAAGTTTGTCGTGACTGTGCCGAAGTCCATCCTCCTTCCAAACGGGAAAAAGAAATGTTTGCACGGCGAGGAATTTCCATTTCGAAGATCGTCCGTGGAAAAGGCTGTGCTTCGTGTAATATGACTGGGTATAAGGGACGAATTGCCATCCATGAAGTACTAATGGTCAATGAAGAAATGAAAAAACTCATTATGAACGGTGAACCATTATCTAAACTTCGCGAAATTGCCATTAAAAACAAAACGATTTTCTTAATAGATGATGGGTTATTAAAAGTGAAGCAAGGTTTGACCACGACAGAAGAAGTATTGCGTGTAGCTGTTATAGAGTAGGTGAGCGTATGAAAGATAAAATTGATTATTTACTTCGTTCAGCGTTTGAATTACAAGCATCCGACATCCATTTAACAGTCGGTTCGGCTCCTGTATTACGAATTCACGGGGAGTTAAAAAGGTACGGACGAACAGTGTTGACGCCGGCTGATACAGAAGGAATGGCTAAAGCGATCATTCCTGAGCATTTGTGGGAGACGTTTAAAGAGGAAGGAGAATTAGACTTTTCGTACGGTATTCCTGGAGTATCACGCTTTCGTGTGAATGTGTTTCACCAGCGCTCCTGTGTTTCCATGGCCATTCGAGTCGTGCCAACGACGATTCCTTCCATTGACGAGTTAAAATTACCACATGTAATTAAACGAATCGCCGAATATCCCCAAGGGCTTGTTCTCGTAACTGGACCGACCGGAAGCGGAAAATCAACAACCTTAGCAGCGATGATTGATTATATGAATCAAACGATGAAAAAGCATATTATCACATTAGAAGACCCGATCGAATATTTACACAAACATGGGAATTGTATTATTGATCAACGAGAAGTCGGCTTTGATACGAAAAATTTTGCCAACGGTTTAAGAAGTGCCCTGCGTCAAGACCCAGATGTGATTCTCGTTGGCGAAATGCGCGATTTAGAGACGATTCAAACAGCTATTACTGCAGCGGAAACGGGGCATTTAGTTTTAGGTACGCTCCATACGTCAAGCGCACCGTCGACGATTGACCGTATTATTGACGTGTTCCCACCACAGCAACAGTCGCAAATTCGAATCCAACTGGCTTCTGTTTTAAAAGCCATTATTTCGCAACGATTATTTCCAACGACAGATAAAAAGGGAAGACGAGCAGCGGTCGAAGTTTTAATTAATTCATCGGCCATTGCCAACTTAATTCGCTCGGAAAAAATTCATCAAATTAAAAACATTATGCAGTCGTCCAAAGCGCAAGGAATGCAATTGATGGAAGGGCATATTCGGGAGCTATATCAGTCCGGAGTCATTTCAAAAGAAGACGCTTTACCATTTTTACAGGAGGCTAACGGGTCGTAATGCCAAGGTATCAATATGAAGGAAGAGATCCACGTGGGAAGAAAAAAGGCGTCATCGTCGCCTCGTCGAAACGGGATGCGTTATTAAAGTTAAGAGAGCAACAAATTCGCGTTACCGAAATAGCGGAAGTTCCAGAAAATATTTGGACGAAGGAAATTGTGATTGGGAGTCCGGTAAAACTCCAACATTTCGTCATCTTTTTGCGACAATTTTCTACTTTGCTGCGCGCAGGGGTAACCGTCGTTGAGGCGACAAACATTTTAGCCGCTCAAACAGAAAGTAAAGCGCTAAAAAAAGCTTTGCTTGAAATGGAGCAAGACGTTCGACAAGGACATCCGTTGTCCGAAGCGTGTGCGAAGCAAAAACGGATTTTTGAACCGTTATTTATTAACATGGTTAAGGCTGGAGAAATGTCTGGTAACCTCGATGATACGCTGGAGCGACTCGGGAACCATTACGAAAAGCAATATCAGATGCGACAAAAAGTGCAATCAGCACTCGCTTATCCCATTATCGTCGGAACGCTAGCGATCGGTGTCGTCCTCTTTCTTCTCGTTGCGGTTGTTCCCACGTTTGTCTCCATGTTTGAAGATTTTGGCGGGGAATTACCGGCCATTACGAAATTTGTTCTAAAGTCCAGTGAAATAATGCAAACATATTGGTACTTGGTACTACTTACGGTTGGAGTTATTACCATTGTTTTTGCTGTTTTAAAAAAGTTTGATCGAACGAGAAGGTATCTAGATTATGTCTTGCTGCGCATTCCTGTGTTTGGTGGGATGTTACAAAAAGCAGCGATTGCCCGAATGACTCGAACGTTAAGCTCGCTTGTCACAAGTTCGGTTCCCATTTTACAAGCGTTAACGATGGTTGAAAAAGTGGTCGGAAACGAAGTCATCGCCAAAGTCATTCGTGATGCACGAAAATCGTTAGAACAAGGAAGTTCATTAACCGTTCCGTTGAAACGCCACTGGGTGTTCCCGCCACTCGTCACACATATGATTGCGATTGGTGAAGAAACGGGATCGCTCGATTTAATGCTCGATAAAGTGGCCGACTTTTATGAAAAAGAAGTAGAAAATACGGCCGAACGGTTAAAATCGTTGATTGAGCCATTGATGATTGTGCTGTTAGCTGGACTTGTCGGGATAATCGTGACTGCTATCATAGTCCCAATGTTTGAAATGTTTAATCAAATACAATATTATTGAAAATTTGACAAAAATTACCCCACTGAAAATAGATTGTACGGTATAATGACTTTAGACTCATAAATATATAGTCGAATAGGAGGAAATGAATGATGATGAGTCAATTGAAAAAACGTTTAAAAGAGCAGCGAGGATTGACCTTAGTAGAACTTTTAGCTGTTATCGTTATTTTAGGGATTATTTCCGCGATTGCCGTGCCGAGTATTGGTGGGCTTATTAACAAGACGAAAGATGATGCGAAAGTTGCCGAAGCGATTCAAATTATTAATGCGGCAAAGTTGTATGTTGCTTCCGAAGATCCTGGGGATAAAACATTAAAATACTCTGATTTACAAAATTACTTAGAAAATGTACATGATGATGGTTTTGAAGTGGTAGTAGATCAAGACGAAACCACTGGGAAATATAGCTACACAATAAAGAATCATAATGCTGTAACTATAGTTAATGGCAGTAGTGCTAAGGAAGCAACTGAAGAGGATCTTCACAATTATTAATCGTTAGAAAAGCAATGAAAATTATATTATTTCTTTACGGCCTCATATTTGGTTCGTTTTTTAACGTCGTTGGGTTACGGGTACCGATGAAGCAGTCGATCGTTCGACCTAGGTCGGCGTGCCCGCATTGTCAGCACGTGTTGACGCCGATGGAGCTGATACCTGTTTTGTCATATGTCATTCAAGGGGGAAAATGTCGTTTTTGTCGCGAACGGATTTCCCCCCTTTATCCATTCATTGAAATGCTAACAGGTTGTTTGTTCGTTTTTGCGTATCTCTATCATGGAATTTCGTTTCAGTTGTTGATTAGTTTATCAATAATCTCGCTACTGATTATTATTACGGTGTCTGATATTCGTTATATGATGATTCCTGACCGAATACTCCTCTTTTTTTTGGGATTGTTTCTTCTTGAGAGAATTTTAATCCCGTTACATCCTTGGTGGGATAGTCTTTTTGGTGCAGTCGTTGGCTTCGGCTTACTTTTATTCATCAGCATCGTGAGCAAAGGTGGAATGGGTGGCGGTGATATTAAGCTATTTGGGGTGTTAGGCCTTCTTTTAGGAACAAAACTCATTTTGCTAACCTTCTTTTTAGCCACCCTCGTCGGAACAGTTGGTGGAGTGATAGGACTGGCCGTCGGAAAAGTGAAGAAGAAACAACCGATGCCGTTTGGTCCATTTATCGGGATAGGTGCCCTTATTAGCTATTTTTATGGACAGGACATTTTACAATGGTATTTTTCATTCTATTAATTTTTTGTTAGAAGGGGCAAAGAAGTATGAAGCTACCGTGGTTTTCTCAAGGTAGGAAAGTGATCAATATCGTGTTTACTGATTATGCACTTAGGGTGGTCGAAGCAAAAACGACTCCCCCATTTGCGGTTACTCGGTGGACGGAACGAGAGCTTCCGCCAGAAACGATTAAAGGGGGCATCATTTATGATTCGCAAACACTATTATTTATATTAGAAGAAATAGTGGCCGATTGGGGTCTTAAACATCGTCCTGTCCAATTTTTAGTACCCGATCAATACGCCATCGTCCGTCGACTTTCGATTCCGAAAGATGTAAAAGAAGATGAATTACATAGCTATATTTTTTTAGAGATCGGCACCAGTATTCATTTGCCATTTGAAAATCCAGCTTTCGATGTTATTCCATTAGGGGAAAAAGAGAAAAAACAAGAAGCATTGCTTTTTGCTTCTCGTGAAGATATTGTGGCTTCGTATGCCAATCTCTTGGAGGAAGCCAAATTGAAGCCACTTACCGCTGATATGTCCATTTTAGCCCTTTACCGCTTGTTTTTATATTCAAAGGTAATCGATGGAAACGGACATTATATGATGTTACAGCTTGATCGTCATTTGTTAACCGTTTCCATTTTTCACGGTTATCAACCGGTGTTTATGCGACCCATTCCGGTTGAATGGAATCAGGTGGAAGAAAAAGAGGTTAATCATTGGAGTTTGCCTCTGGAAGATTTATATAATGAAATTGAGCGGGTCATCAACTTTTACCGTTATTCCCTCTTTCATGGGGATGTGGATATTACGTGCTTTTTACTAAGCGGCGACTACCCTGTATTAGATGTATTTGGAGAAGCGTTAAAAGAACGCTGGGGAAAAGAAGTGTTTAAAGTTCCTGAACAACATTTCATGGACCGCGACAACGAGCCGATACCTTCATCTATGGAACTTGCGATTGGGTTAGCATTAAAAGAGGTGCTAAAATGATTATTGATATTAATCTACTACCGAGAAAAGAAGATAGGCATCGTGCACCTAAATATATATTAATTATTATCATCGCCCTTACGCTTATTACAGGAGGAATATATTGGTTTCAACTTCATATTGTTTTTCAAAAAATAGAGACGTTGGAGCAAATGGTTAATCAAACGAGACAAATTCGTGAAACAGAGGAACAAAAATCATTATCATATACCTCCAATAAAGCGTATCAACAATTAGAACAGGCGGTTACTTGGGCCTCTCAATATCCTATCCAAGCGGTTCCAATCATGAAAGAACTTATTTCTATTTTGCCTGAGCGCGGTTTTTTCCGTCATTTTAAATGGATGGAACAGCAAACGATTGAATTGTCCATTCAGTTCGATTCCCAGCGGGATGCAGCCTATTACTTTACTTCATTAACAAAAATAGAATGGATTAGTGACGTCCAGCTTCGATCCATCGAAACAGAACCAGTCGTAGCGGATGATGCTGAAAATAACGAGAATGAAGACGTATTACCACGCTATATCGCCCTATATGAAATCAAATTAAATAAACAACTGGTTAAAGAGCACTTTGAGCAGGAAGGAGGATCGTCATAGATGAAGTCATTTACTCGTAAAGAATGGACCATTCTCCTTCTGGTGACTTTATGCTGTTTTTTGGCACTTATCGCAATTCATCTGTTGATTTATCAACCAAACGTTCATACGCTTAAAAAAATCGAAAACGAATTACAAACGGAACAACAACTGTTAGCTGTGATTAGTAAAAAAACCGAGAACATGGAACAACAAACGATAATGAGTTCGATTGGATTACAACAACAATTGCCGGTAAAGCCATTAACCGATCAGTTGTTGCTGGACATAGAAATGGCCGAAATGCTATCGGGAGTTTCAATTGAACAAATTTCACAAATGGAAGCACAAGAACAAATAGATCCATCGCTTAACATGGCCAAGCAGGGGGAAGCGACAAGTTCTGAACAATCGATTGACAATGGATTCGTTCCAACCGGTATCGAACGAATGAGTTATCAACTTCGCGTCAAGGCAGACGATTATTTTGAAATGGAATCGTTTTTATCCAAAATAGAAGAATTACAACGCATTACCGAAATTAAGGAGCTCGTATTTGAAGGTCCGAAAGAAGTGACATCGATTATGGAAACACAGGAAGATTTCATATTTGAAGTCGTCGTGACAACGTATTACTACCCAACCTTAACAGAATTACTCGATGAAGTACCAAGACTTCAAGTCCCTGCTTCAACTAACAAACAAGATCCGTTTCCATTCTTTTCGGACGGTGATTCATAATGGTTAAACTATCTCGAGACAATCGTGGTGTGACATTAGTAGAGTTATTGGTTGTTGTCGTTATTTTAAGTATTATTGCTACCGTGTCCGTAATAGCGATTGGGAACATCATCCAAACCCAACGTGACAAAGCCTTTGTAGGAAATGCCTATATGTTAGTAGAAGCTGCTCGCCTTTATCTAACAGAACAACAAATTCAAGGACAATCCGTTGGTAGAATACCTTATCAATTATTAGTAGAAAGAGATTGGATGGAAGAATTAATAGATCCATATACATCTACAAAACTTAACCATCAAGAAAATCATTCCTATGTTTCAGTCAAAGATGGAACGGTTGAAGGTGTCTGTTTAAAAGGACACACTAAAAATTTATGCTTTTTTGACGGTAGCGTTCAACCGATTCCATTGAAAGCTTTATCGGTTGAATTAATCCGCGAAAATTGACGATAACTTTCTAGACAAGACGACAAAAGTCTTGTTCTTTTTTTTATTCCATATGGTAGCATGGAACAAAAAGGCAGGAGGTGTCTCCGCTTGGACAAGCCGGAAGATAAAAAACATCGAATTACGGTAAAAATAAACGGGAAAGAACGCCATTTTCAAGAAGGTGTCATTGTTCACCGCTGGGACGAAGGAATGGAAGAGCAAGCTAGCACGGACGAAGCTGTGCTTGTAGACGAAAATGAAGAAAAGCCAGTAGTGAGTTCATCATATAAAAGCTTATGGAACCGTAAAAAAGGTTTTGGACCATTTCGTGGAAGAGATATTTTGAAATGGTGGACAACCATTGTATCAGCCTTAGTAACAGGGGGAGTATTTGGGCTCATCATGTTAAATTTTTTTTCGAGCGACGAACCCGTATCTCAAAAGGTAACAAAAACTACCCCCACAGTAAATAAAGAAAATCAAACGTACCAACTACCTACCGTTTCCGTTAGTGTTATTCAATTAGGAGCCTTTCAGCAAGAAGAGGCGGCCCTGCAATTCGAACAATCATTGAAACAAAACGGCTTACCGACAAAAATTGTTCACGATGGGAACCAGTATTTTATTTTTGCTGGCATGACGAAGGAGTTGACTACGGCTAAACAATTAGCAGCCACATTAAAAGAAAAAGGGATTGACGCTTATGCAAAAAAATGGACGTTAACGGGAAAAACAATAGAGCTTACACCTTCGGAAGAAAACGCCCTCCTTATGTTGAATGAATCGTTCCAGGTCCTTTTGCAACAAATGGATCAATACGTGTCAAGTAGTTCCCTCGATCATACGGCATTGGAGAAGGAATATATTAACATTCAATCGTTGAAAGAAAAGGAGTTTTCTCCTCAATTAAAGGAGTATGTTAGAATCATAGATCAAACCTTTCAACAATTGCTCTCATTAGGAGAAGGGAAAAATGATATACAATGGTGGAAGACACAAGCGACGCTCTTATCGATGTTTTCTATCTATTAATCGATATATATTTTCCGGGAAATCAAAATTCGACAAATCCCGGGCTTTTTATTGTCCGGAAAAAAAGAATTTGGTACGATTATACTGTATCTCCCTCGATAACAGAAAGGAAGTGTAGGTTTTATGCCAAACCTCATCTTAGCCTCAAGTTCCCCGAGAAGAAAGGAACTCCTACAACAAATTCGCTTACCTTTTCACATTCACCCTAGTACTGTTAGTGAAGAAGTAAAAGCTGACCTTCCGCCAAAAGAGTTAGTCGCTGAATTGGCCATACGTAAAGCGAAAGACGTTGCTAATAAATATCCTCACGACGTCGTCTTAGGTGCTGATACCGTTGTCGTATTAAATGGAAAGATATTAGGGAAACCTGTCGATCGTGAAAATGCTCGAAACATGTTGCAAGCGTTATCAGGAAACACACATGAAGTATTAACTGGGGTAGCTATCGTATATAACGAAACGGTTCATCATTTTGTCGAAAAGACGGAGGTAACTTTTTGGGAGCTGTCTGCTGAAGAAATCGAACAATATTTGAATAGTGGTGAACCGTTTGATAAAGCGGGAGCGTACGGTATTCAAGGTCTTGGTGCAACATTTGTAAAACGAATTGACGGAGATTATTTTTCAGTAGTCGGTTTACCAATCTCAAAGGTACATCGTGTGTTAAAGCGTTTGTCAGTAGAGTTTTCGTAAGCTCCTAAAAAGTTCCTCCTAAAAAAGGAGGATAAATATTGATTAATAGCATGATGCTACGTGATGTGCCACAAAATGACCGTCCGAGGGAGAGGTTTATTCAAAACGGACCGCAAAGTGTTTCCAATCAAGAATTATTAGCGATATTGCTTGGGACAGGAACGAAAGAAGAATCTGTTTTACAATTGGCTAATCGTCTTCTTGTTTATTTTGAAGGTTTACGTATGTTAAAAGATACTTCGTTAGAAGAGTTGATGGCGGTCAAAGGAATTGGAAAGGCTAAAGCGGTTCAATTGTTAGCCTCCGTTGAGTTGGGCAGGCGCATCCATAACTTGACGTTTGAAGACAGGTACGTCATTCGGTCCCCTGAAGACGGGGCTAAATATGTCATGGAAGAGCTACGCTTTTTATCCCAAGAACATTTCGTCTGTTTATATTTAAATACGAAAAATCAAGTAATGCATAAACAGACCGTCTTTATCGGGAGTTTAAATGCATCGATTGTTCATCCCCGCGAAGTTTTTAAAGAAGCCCTTCGCCGATCTGCTGCTTCTCTAATTTGTGTACACAACCATCCTTCGGGTGATCCAACGCCAAGTCGTGAAGATATTGAAGTGACGAGACGATTAGTGGAATGCGGACAGATGTTAGGAATTGAAGTACTCGATCACTTAATCATTGGCGAAAAGAAATATGTTAGCTTAAAAGAAAAAGGATATTTATAACAGATAGGTTTCCACTCTATGAAATTCATTGACGTTCGGCTATAATATTGGTTATGATTTTTTCGTCAAAGAATTATTTTGCTACTAATTTTCTTACTTTAAACGTAGGTTTGGTATAAAGACTATATTAAGGATTCTGTATCAGAAAGGGAGATACACGCATGTTTGGATTTGGAACAAAAGACCTTGGAATAGATTTAGGAACGGCGAATACGCTCGTTTACGTGAAAGGAAAAGGAATTGTATTACGCGAGCCATCGGTTGTAGCACTACAAAAAGATACGAAACAAATTGTGGCTGTAGGAAATGACGCGAAAAATATGATTGGTCGGACACCAGGAAATGTCGTCGCCACTCGACCAATGAAGGATGGGGTCATTGCTGACTATGATACAACGGCAACCATGATGAAGTATTTCATTAATCAAGCAATGAAAAATCAAGGACTATTCTCTCGAAAACCGTATGTGATGGTGTGTGTTCCATCAGGGATAACAGCTGTCGAAAAACGAGCTGTTATTGATGCTACTCGTTCCGCTGGTGCACGAGACGCGTATACGATTGAAGAACCATTTGCAGCAGCGATCGGTGCAAATCTTCCTGTTTGGGAACCAACCGGAAGCATGGTTGTGGATATTGGTGGAGGAACAACAGAAGTCGCAATTATATCGCTAGGTGGTATCGTGACGAGCCAATCGATTCGCGTAGCTGGTGATGAAATGGACGACGCGATTATTCAATATATTCGCAAGACATACAATTTAATGATTGGTGATCGAACAGCCGAGCAAATTAAAGTGGAAATTGGTTCAGCAGCAAACCCAGAAGGAATTGGACCAATGGAAATTCGAGGACGCGACCTGCTCACAGGACTTCCAAAAACGATTGAAATAACCGCTGAAGAGATTGCCGCTGCACTTCATGATACCGTTTATGCAATTGTTGAAGCCGTAAAAGGTACGCTTGAAAAAACTCCTCCAGAGCTCGCAGCTGATATTATGGATCGTGGAATTGTTTTAACCGGTGGAGGAGCGCTGTTAAGAAACTTAGACAAAGTGATTAGCGAAGAAACGAAAATGCCTGTATTAATTGCCGAAGACCCGCTAGATTGCGTTGCTATAGGAACAGGAAAAGCATTAGATAATATTCATATGTTTAAAAATAAAGCAAAAGAATCTCGTTAAGATAACAAACTGGGGTGTACATCATGCCACTATTTTTTCGAAATAAACGTCTGATTGTATTGTTAGTAAGTATCATTGTGCTTGTGGCATTGATTGGGTTTTCCCTTAGGGAACGCGGAAGCCTAACATGGCCGGAAAAGTTCGCCAACGACATGATTGGAATAGGCCAAGTAGTAATTGCTAAGCCCGCTCATTATATTGCGGGCTTCTTTGAAACTTTAGAAGAAATCAAAAATACATATGAAGAAAACGAGAAGTTAAAAATTCGGTTAGAAGAATTGGCGAAATTAGAAACACTTGTCAGTGAATTAACAAAAGAGAATGAAGAATTACGGGAAATTATAGGGATGAAGGAAAGCCTTCGAGATTATGAAGTGATTCACGGAACAGTAATTGCCAGTAATCCAGACCAATGGAATAAATATATAAAAATTAATAAAGGAGAAGTAGACGGCGTTAAAAAAGATATGGCGGTCATCACTTCGAAAGGATTAATTGGGAAAGTAAGAAGCACCAACAAGTTTACTTCCACCATTGAATTATTGAGTATGAACAATTCGAAAAGCCGTATTTCTGCTCTTATTCAAGGAAAAGAAAATGTTTACGGATTAATTGAAGGGTATGATGAAGAGTCAGAGATGTTGCTCATGAAACGAATACCATTTGATGTCGAAATTAAAGAAGGACAAAAGGTAGTGACATCTGGACTCGGTGGCGTGTTTCCAAGATTGCTTCCAATTGGGGAAGTAGCAAAAGTTGAACCAGATCAATACGGGTTAAACCAAACGGCGTACGTCAAACCAGCAGCAGACCTAAACGATATCGTCTATGTAATGGTCGTCAAACGAAGTATAACCGAAGTACAATTAGAGGATGAAAGTGAGGATCAAGCTGAATGAGACGCTTTATCCTTACACTCATCGTCGCTTTGTCTTTTGTTTTTGAAAGTATTTTTGTGATGCATTTTCCACCAACTATATTCGGAAAAGAATGGATCATCATACCCCATTTCACCTTAGTTATCTTAATGACTATCGTCATATATGATCATCGTCGCAGTGCGCTTCTTTTATCATTTGTATTCGGCTTATTCTACGATATGTATTACACGGAAATCATTGGTGTTTACTTAGCTTTGTTCCCTTTTATAGTTTATGGGACATCGAAGTTGATGATTGTGCTTCAGTCAAACGTGCTGGTTGTAACGTTACTTATATTATTTGGTAACGTTTTCCTAGAATTTATTGTCTACCAATTCCATCTGCTTATCCAGACGACAACCATTTCTTTTGACCAATTTGTCCAACTTCGATTGTGGCCAACACTATTCGTAAACACCGTTTTCTTTTTACTTGTCGTGTTCCCATTAAGGAAACAGCTGCTTCGCTGGAAAAATGAACGTTCAGAAGAATAACGATTTTCACTCACGAAAAAATGATAAAAAAGAGGAAAATGGTGGTTCATTGTCGAATTATTGTTTAACTGAGGTGAAATGACACGCCATGAAGAAAAAGCAAAATGTACTTATAAAAGGAACAAAAGATGGTTTAACTTTATTTTTAAATGATCAGTGTTCCTATGAAGAATTGAAAAAAGAATTAGACGAAAAATTAACAGCCCAATATATCAATCAAGACGACTATCCATTAATTACCGTGCGAATTGATGTTGGCAATCGGTTTTTAACCGATGAACAAATAGAAGAAATCAAGCAGTTAGTTCGACATAAAAAAAATTTAGTGGTTGATGATATTGTTTCCAATGTGATGACAAAACAAGAAGTTCAGAGAATACTAGACGAGCAAGAAATTACTTCTGTAGTCGGGATTGTTCGTTCTGGACAAGTTTTAGAAGTCCCAGGTGATTTGTTGCTAATTGGCGACGTCAACCCAGGCGGTACGGTAGTGGCCGGTGGAAATATTTATATTTTGGGAGCATTAAAAGGCATTGCTCACGCCGGATGCTCTGGTAACGATGAGGCGGTCATTGCAGCTTCTGTCATGAAGCCATCCCAGCTCCGCATTAATCATTGCTTAAACCGAGCACCAGACCAATACGACGAAAATGAATCACATGAAATGGAATGTGCATATATAGACGATTCTTATCAAATTGTCATTGATCGTATAAAAGTGTTAAAGCAGCTTCGACCGAATATTACAAAGCTTAAAGGAGGATTTTGAACGTGGGTGAGGCAATCGTCATTACTTCCGGAAAGGGTGGCGTAGGGAAAACGACAACATCTGCAAATGTTGGAACGGCCCTCGCCCTACAAGGGAAAAAAGTTTGTTTAGTCGATACTGATATTGGACTAAGAAACTTAGACGTTGTTATGGGGCTGGAAAACCGAATTATTTATGACCTCGTTGACGTCGTCAATGGACGTTGTAAAATGCACCAAGCACTAGTGAAAGATAAACGGTTTGATGACCAATTATACCTTTTACCAGCCGCTCAAACAAGTGACAAATCAGCTATTCAGCCGGAGCAAATGAAAGAACTAGTTGAGCAGCTCAAGCACGATTTTGATTATGTAATTATTGATTGTCCGGCCGGAATTGAACAAGGCTACAAAAACGCGGTCGCTGGCGCGGATAAAGCTATCGTTGTAACAACGCCTGAAATTTCCGCTGTTCGCGATGCAGATCGCATTATCGGTTTATTGGAGCAAGAAGACATTGAACCACCAAAATTGATCATTAACCGAATTCGCAGTCAAATGATGAAAAACGGTGATATGCTCGATATTGATGAGATAACGACCCATTTGTCGATCGAATTAATTGGTATTGTTGTCGATGATGAGGAAGTAATTAAATCTTCTAATCAAGGAGAACCAGTCGTATTAAATCCAAATAACAAGGCATCAATTGCCTATCGAAACATTGCCCGCCGTATCCTCGGTGAATCGATTCCGTTACAGCCACTAGAAGATGAAAAAGGTGGTATGTTTTCGAAAATTAAAAAACTGTTTGGCGTAAGATAAATGATTTGTAGACTTGAAGTGTTTTTCACTTTGAGTCTCTTTTTTTATGGCTTTGTTAAATGATACTATTGATATTTATCCATTTCGCTTGTGGCGGACGCTTTCCGCGGGCAAGCCGCAAGATGCTTCCCTCGCTACGCTCAAGTATGGGTCTTGCCTGGTTTCTTGTCCCCGCTGGAGTCGCCGCCGTGTGAACAACTTACTAAAAATCAACAATAAAATATAACCCAGCCTTTTTCATAAATCACGATAAAGTTACTTTATATTTGTTTGTTTAAACAAAATAAATACTTGTTCAATGCTTGTAATTAATGGATTTTTTGGTCATTCATGCAAAATTGAGGAGCTGTTTACGAAAAATCTAAACTATTTGTAATAAAGTTACCAATGAAGTTCGGATGAACATTCATCATCTCCCTTGTCATATCTTTTTCGGACAAGACATACATTGGTACAAATTGATAAAGGAGCATGATGTGCGTATGGGGAATCGGCGAGATGAAATCCGAAAAAGAATTGAAAAAAGAAGGAAAAGTCGTCAACCTCCAACCTATTGGTCTGCGATGGATGAAGAGCGATTCGGAATGGATTCATATCCATCATTTGAAGTATCAGGAGATGATGATCATCCGTTGTTTAACAAAGAAGTGCTGATGTTTAAAATTCTCTGCTCTGCCTTGCTCACTTTAGCTGTAGCCATTATTTTTAAAAACACCTCCCCGTCCTTAGAAAATACAAGAGCACTCATTCAAGAAGCAATGAGTCAAGAATTTCAATTTGCGTCAATTGCCAACTGGTACGAAAATACGTTTGATCAACCGCTAGCCTTGTTCCCAACGAAGTCAGGAAATAAAAGTAACTTTACAGCAACACCTGATTATGCGGTTCCAGCTTCGGGAAAAGTGAAAGAAAGCTTTGATGAAACCGGACAAGGCGTGATGATCGAAACAGAGGCTGGGGCGGATATTGAAGCGATTAACGATGGACTTGTTGTTTTTGCTGGGAAAAAAGAAGGATTGGGTAACACGGTGATTATTCAGCATGTGGACCGTACGGAGTCGTGGTATGGACATTTACAAACAATTGATGTCACCCTTTATCAACCGGTTAGTAGCGGAGAAAAAATAGGAACGGCCCAAGTGACGAACGAGCAGGCCGGACAATTTTATTTTGCGATTAAAAAAGATAATCATTTCATTGATCCAATACAGGTGATCTCCTTTGAATAAATGGGTCTCTATCGGAAAAAAACTATCGATTCATCCTTTATTTTGGCTTGTCATGTGTTTGGCAATTGTTACTGGACATTTTATTTCATTGCTTATTTTATTTATCATTGTGTTTGTTCATGAACTCGGACACGCCTTTGCCGCACTCTTTTTTTCTTGGAGAATAAAAAAAATCTCGTTATTACCTTTTGGTGGAGTAGCTGAAGTAGATGAACATGGCAATCGCAGCGAGCTAGAAGAATTCATTCTCATTATTGCTGGTCCGCTGCAGCACGTTTGGATGCTTGCTGCTGGTTTTATATTGTTTCGGTTAGGTTGGATGTCACCATACCTGTACAGTGAATGGATGACGTTTAACTATATGGTTCTATTTTTTAACTTACTTCCGATTTGGCCGCTTGATGGGGGAAAATTACTGTTATTAGGCCTATCAAGATTTTTATCGTTCCAGCAAGCGTATCAAGCCATTTTAGCATGGTCACTAGTCAGTTTGCTTATATTTCATAGTTGTATGCTTTGGCTATCCCCATATCATTTAAACTTATGGATTATTTTTAGTTTTCTATATTTTTCTATATGGATGGAATGGAAAAAGAGACATTATACGTTTATGAGGTTTTTAATGGACCGTTATTATGGAAAAGCGTCGACAATCAAAAAATTAAAAACAATTTATGTCCAAGCTGACGAAAAATTATTTTCCGTATTGGAAAAATTTCAAAGAGGATACAAACATCCGATTGTTGTTGTAAAAAACGGAAAAGAAATAGGATCGCTAGACGAAAATGAAGTACTCCATGCTTTTTTTTCGTACAACATGTTTTCAGCACGAATCGATGAGCTTTTATATGCGTATTGAAAACGTGTATACTTAAAGAAAAAGGTCTGTATAAAGACCTTTTCTTATTTTCGAGATACATAAAAGGAGAATGCCGTTTGGTCGAATTGATAGTTAACGCCTTACAAAGAGAAAAGCGCTATGCCATTTTACATGATGGGGTACTGTCACGGCTCCAACTATCACCTGTAACCAATTCAACCTTAGTTGGAAATATATTTTATGGGAAAGTAGTTTCCATTGAAAAGGGCTTAAATGCCGCCTTTGTTGACATTGGAATAGGAAAAAACGGGTATTTGCATCGTGATCAACTCCCTTCTTACCTACTTTCTCCTCTCGATGAATCCACCAAAAAAGAAAAGCTTATTCATCATTGGGTTCGGGAAGGAGAAAAAATCGTCGTCCAAGTAAAAAAAGACGGAACAGAACTAAAAGGGCCGTTTTTAACTGGACTGATTGAATGGGGAGGACAGTACCTCATCTATTTACCGTTTGCCCGACGCATTCATTTATCGAAAAAAATCACCGATGAACAAACTCGGTATCAGTTAGAAAGTTTTGTGAGGAAGCTACTAAAAGATGATGAAGGGGTTATTATACGTACACAATGTGCCAATGCAACGACAAATGAGATTGAGCAGGAATTAATCACATTACGAACCGCTTTTTCCAACATGATATCCCGTTTGTCAAGTCTAAAACCACCTGCCCTTTTATATGAACACGATGAATGGCTCACCCAGTTAAAAAATGAAATCTTGACAGGAGAAGGAGGGACCATTCTCGTTGATGAATTTTCCCTCTACCAGCAAATAAAAACATGGCTTAAGCAAACACCAAAATGGTCGATTTACCGGTATCAAGGAAACGAAAATATTTTTTCTGCTTATCAAGTAGAAGGGCAGTTGGATAAATTACGTCAACCAAAAGTGTGGTTGCCGAATGGCTCCTTTATCGTGATTGAACAAACCGAAGCAATGACGGTCATCGATGTCAATACAGGAAAGTTTACGGGGAAAAATAGCCTGGAAGACACGGTTGTTGAGACGAATCGATTAGCAGCGGTTGAAATTGCTAGACAGCTCAGGTTAAGGGATATAAGCGGTATTATCATCGTCGATTTTATCGATATGAAATCGGATGTGGATCGAAATATTGTTCTTACAGCACTGCAAAATGAAATTAAGCAGGACACAAAACGCGTTCATGTAATCGGATTTACGGAATTAGGATTACTCCAATTAACACGTAAAAAAACAAGAAATTCGTGGTTAACCGAGACAACAGAGACATGTCCGATTTGTGATGGTAGGGGGAGAGTCGTATCCGCAGAATCGTTAGCATTTCGATTAGAAAGGGAGCTATGGGAATTAAAAAATGGGGAGTATGAAGCGGTCATTGTTGAATTAACTCCTGATGTAAAACAATTTTTTATTGGGGAAAAGGGGGAGCACCATAAGCAGCTAGAAGAAACGTTATTTGTTCGTATACATATGAAAGAAATCAACAATGCCTATCCTTTCTATCGTATCTCATTTGTTGGACAACAACGTGATGCCGAGCGAATTCTTTTAACATAAAGGCTATGTTATATGTCATTGTTGATTTTTAGTAAGTTATTTACATGAAGCGAAAGGCGGCGACTCCAGCGGGAACAAGAAGCCGCAAGACCCTTACTTGGGCTTGCGGCTTGCCCGCAGAAAGCGTCCGCCACAAGCGATATGTATGAATATCAACAGTATCGTTTAACAGAACCAACATAAAAAGAAATAAGTTGACAGTAATTAAGTGAATATGTTAGGATTTTTATTGTTATTGTTTGTAGCAGCACCCATGCTACAACCGCACAACACCAGGTTTTAAAGCATTGCATTAGCAATCACCTGAGTTTGGCGAGTCTTAGTCTAAGGAGGTGCGAAACATGTACGCAATTATTGAAACTGGCGGAAAACAAATCAAAGTAGAAGAAGGTCAAACAATCTACGTTGAGAAGTTAAACGTTGCAGAGGGTGAAACAGTAACGTTTGACAAAGTTCTTTTCGTTGGCGGTGAGTCTGTAAAAGTAGGTAACCCTGTAGTTGAAGGTGCTACTGTTACAGCGAAAGTTGAAAAACACGGCCGTCAAAAGAAAATCGTTGTATTCAAATACAAACCGAAAAAGAACTACCGTCGTAAACAAGGTCATCGTCAACCTTACACAAAAGTTGTGATTGAAAAAATCAACGCGTAAGGCGACGAACGATGATACGGGTAGCTATTCAACAAACTTCAGATGGCAAAATCATGTCCTTTACCATGAAAGGACATGCGAACTTCGCGGAACACGGTCAAGATATTGTTTGTGCTGGTGCTTCAGCCGTATCATTCGGAACAATTAATGCGATTCTTCAATTAACGAAGATTAAGCCACGCATTGATCAAAGTTCTGATGGTGGATATCTTCGATTTACGGTTCCAGAGCAATTGCCAAAAGACGTAGAAGAAAAAGTTCAATTGTTATTGCAAGGAATGGTCATTTCCTTGCAAACAATTGAACGTGATTACGGAAAATATATACACATTACCTTCAGCTAGGAGGTGGAACGAATGCTAAGACTAGACCTACAGTTCTTCGCATCCAAAAAAGGGGTAGGTTCTACTAAGAACGGTCGTGACTCAATCGCGAAGCGTCTTGGTGCAAAACGTGCGGATGGCCAGTTCGTAACTGGTGGTTCTATCCTTTATCGTCAACGCGGTACCAAAATCTATCCAGGCCTAAACGTTGGTCGTGGTGGTGACGACACATTATACGCAAAAGTTGACGGTATCGTACGTTTCGAGCGTATGGGTCGTGACAAGAAAAAAGTGAGCGTATACCCAGTAGCGAAAGAAGCATAAGACGATAAGAAAACTCTAACCGTTAGTGGTTAGAGTTTTCTTATTTTTATTTCATAAATAATAGAACGATTCTTCTCTTTTTTGTTATACTTACAAGAAGAAGATGAATCTTTATTTTGTCAATAAAATAGGAGTATGAACATGGATAAAAAATGGACGATTGTGGAAGTTTTGCGCCATGCAAGACATGATTGGTTAAATCAGCTCCAATTAATTCAGGGGTATATTACGTTAAATAAATTGGATCGGGTAAAAGAACTGATTAACGAGATTGTAGCTCGAGCCCAGGAAGATTCGAAACTATCCAATTTACAACTTCCGCGCGTAGCTGAGCGGTTAATTACGCACAATTGGGAGCCTCATGCATTCCAAATTTCGTACGAAATACATGCGAAAGCAAATGAAATTTCTATTTCAGATGAGTGGCTCGATCAATGGATTGATGCTTTTTTTCAAATGCTCGACTGCGAACTATCGAAAGATGTCGAAAACATACTCCACCTCACCTTACATACATTTAAAGAAGCCATTACGTTTTCCTTTCGCTTAACAGGTCGTATGGAGGAGCCACATCGAATTAAAACGTGGTTAGAAGAGAATGCGAAAGGTCACATTAAACATATAGAAATTTTTCATGTAGACACACAATTGCTATCGTTTAAGTTATGTTTATAACATTCGTCCGTAAAAGAATGACAGATTATGTGAAAGGACGGGAATGAACATGTTTGTCGATCAAGTCAAAATTTATGTGAAAGGTGGCGACGGCGGGAACGGAATGGTCGCCTTCCGTCGTGAAAAATACGTTCCAAAAGGTGGGCCAGCTGGTGGTGACGGCGGGAAAGGAGCGGATGTCGTTTTTGAAGTAGACGAAGGGTTACGTACGTTGATGGATTTCCGTTATCAACGTCATTTTAAAGCCCCGCGTGGAGAAAACGGTATGTCAAAAAATCAGCACGGCAAAAATGCCCCAGAGATGGTTGTAAAAGTTCCACCAGGTACAGTTGTAATGGATGCCAATACAAAAGAAGTGATCGCCGATTTAACCGAACACGGCCAAAGAGCTGTGATTGCCAAAGGTGGACGAGGTGGTCGAGGAAATACTCGTTTTGCGACACCATCGAACCCGGCTCCAGAAATTTGTGAAAAAGGGGAGCCTGGTCAAGAGCGTGAAGTTATTCTAGAACTTAAATTATTAGCTGATGTTGGCCTTGTAGGCTTTCCAAGCGTCGGTAAATCAACTCTTCTTTCCGTTGTCTCAGCGGCGAAACCGAAAATTGCTGAGTACCATTTCACGACACTTGTTCCGAACTTAGGGATGGTGGAAACAGAAGATGGTCGCAGTTTTGTCATGGCTGATTTACCAGGATTAATTGAAGGTGCCCACCAAGGAGTCGGGCTCGGACATCAATTTTTACGCCACATAGAGCGGACTCGCGTCATCGTCCATGTCATTGATATGGCGGCTATGGAAGGAAGAGATCCGTATGAAGACTATGTCACCATCAATCAAGAATTGAAAGAATACAATTTACGTTTAACAGAACGACCTCAAATCATTGTTGCGAACAAAATGGACATGCCTGGCGCTGAAGAGAATTTAGCGACATTTAAAGAAAAAGTAGGAAACGACGTACCGATTTTCCCAATTTCGGCCCTTACTCGCCAAGGATTACGGGATTTATTATTTGCAATTGCAGATAAGCTAGAAGAAACACCTGAGTTTCCGCTTCACGAAGAAGAAACGGGTGTTCATCGCGTCGTTTATAAGCATGAACAACCGAAACCAGAGTTTACAATTACGAGAGATTCAGACGGTAGTTTCGTTTTATCTGGAGAGAAAATTGAGAAATTGTTTAAAATGACCGACTTCTCTAGAGACGAATCCGTCCGTCGTTTTGCACGCCAAATGCGGGCGATGGGTGTTGATGAAGCTCTGCGGCAAAAAGGAGCCCAAGATGGAGATACCGTACGCTTATTGGATTATGAATTTGAATTTATTGAATAAGAGGCATCAAAGATGGGGGAAATTCCATTGAATAAAAAGGATCAAGGACTAAAGTTTTATCTAGTCAGGGAAGATGTTCTTCCAGAAGCGATGAAAAAAACACTTGAAGCTAAAGAATTAATTGAACGAAAAAAAGTTTCATCCATATGGGATGCGGTTAAAAAGGTGGATTTAAGTCGCAGTGCCTTTTATAAATATCGCGATACGGTTTTTCCGTTTCACACGATTGTGAAGGAAAAAATTATTACCCTCTTTTTTCATTTAGAAGACCGTTCAGGAACGTTATCACAGTTATTAAGTGTGGTTGCATCACATCACTGTAACGTGTTAACCATTCACCAAACGATTCCATTACAAGGTCGAGCAAATGTAACGTTATCATTAAATGTTACTGACATGTCCATTACGTTAGATGAGTTACTTGATCAACTTCGGCAGTTAGAATTTGTGGAAAAGGTCGAGGTGCTCGGCTCAGGTGCATAGGTCGACAGCTCGACCTTTTCTTTTTATCACTAACCATCAGCGGGGGACCTCTACTGATAGAAGCTATACTTAATAATAAAAGAAATTTTTTATAGAGATGGATGTAAACAAAGGGGGAGCATAATGAAGGTAGGCTATTTAGGTCCGAATGCAAGCTTCACGCATTTAGCTGTAAAGCGAGCATTTACAAATGTTCAATTGAATCCATATATGACGATTCCAGAATGTATCGAAGCCGCTTCCGCAAAAGAGGTAGATATAGCGGTTGTTCCGTTAGAGAATGCACTTGAGGGATCAGTGAATTTAACTATCGATTATTTAGTACAAGAGACAGACTTAAAAATTATCGCAGAATTGATTTTGCCAATACGCCAACATTTAATGATGCATGCTCAGTATGCAGCTGAAGAGGAGATACGTCCCGAAAAAGTTTTATCGCATAGTCATGCCATTGCCCAATGTCACAAATTTTTACACCAACAACTAAAAGGTGTTCCTGTCGAGTATACTTCTTCAACAAGCGCAGCTGCTAAATGGATTAGCGAGCATCCCGAGAAAAAGTACGCAGCGATTGGAAATGAACTAGCAGCAAAAGAGTACGACTTAACCATTCTCAAAAAAGATATTCACGATTACAAACATAATCATACACGTTTTATCGTCGTCTCTCGAGAAAATTTCCGCTGTATTTCCCAGTCTACGAAACAAGTGAAAACGACGGTGATGGTGATGCTACCGTCCGATTATGCAGGAGCGTTACATCAAGTTCTTTCTGCTTTTTCGTGGCGGAAGTTGAACTTAACTAAAATCGAATCCCGTCCGATGAAAACGGGATTAGGCAATTATTATTTTATTATCGATATTGAAAAAGAATGGGATGATGTATTGTTACCGGGAGCGGTAGCGGAAATGGAAGCGCTTGGTTGTCAAGTAAAGGTGTTAGGGAGCTACCCTTCCTATTCGTTTACATAATAAAACAACCCACTCTTTTGATAAAGGGTTCAGTTTAGAGGTGCAAACAAGTAAAAAACAAGCATTAACGCATTGGAATTCACAAGTGAACTCCAATGTAAATCGTCTATTTTATATGGACGATTTTTTAGGTTAATTGGATTTTTATGTTAATATTAATTGTGAATTTATTTTTAGAAAATACAATCAATTAAATGAGGGGATGAAAGAAATGGCTATGTCAGACTACTATAAAAAATTAAGAGATAAACTTGGTGCAGATTTGATTTTTATGCCTTGTGTAGCAGGAATAGTTCGGAATGATTCGGGGGAAATATTATTTCAGAACAAAGGTAACGGAGAAAAGTGGAGTCTGCCTGCTGGGGCGATAGAACTTGGAGAAGCTCCTGCTGAAGCCGTGGTTCGGGAAGTTTGGGAAGAGACAGGCTTATATGTTACTCCAAAGAAACTATTAGGAGTATTCGGAGGAAAAGACTTTCGTTATCAATATCCAAACGGTCATAAAGTTGAATATAATGTGTTTCTGTTTGAATGTGAAGTTCAAAGTGGAGAACTAAACCCGATAGACGATGAAACTTTTGAATTAAGATATTTCAACTTAAATGAAATGCCTGAACTTGCATTACCATATCCTAAATCAGTTTTCGAGTCGCCTTCTGAGGAAGTATTATTCCAGTGGAATGATGAATGGTTAAATAAACTAAAAAAGTCCTAATTAGTTAATCTTTTTTTTGAAATTTCCAATACAAGTCAAAAGGAGCTTAGAATTAAGCTCCTTTTTTGTGTGATTTATTACGTGATTTATGGTGTGGCATAGATGCGAAATGGATTGATATTTAGATTGATAATTATCATTTTGCACCTCAAAAGTGAACCCGTTACTCTTTTGAGTGGGTTGTTTTATTACTCTTGTTCTTCTACAATCATTAGAAATCCAGCTTTCTCAAGCGCCTTTTCCGCTTCCAATAAATATTGTTCGTTCGGTGCGGAAATAGTGTGCAAATGTACTCCATCAGTTAATTCTGAAAGAAAAGAGGCATTGGTTGACCGTATTCGTTCCATAAACATTTGTACTTCTTTCCGGTTAGACACCATCACCGAGGCGGTAAGATCACCATATACTGGATGTTCGATTTTGACATCTTTGACGGTCACCCCATGATCAACAAGTAAATTAAGCTCTTCTTCCGTTCGTTCCGGTGGATGATAACAGGCGATCGTTTTTGTTGCTTCTTTTTGTCCATTGACGGGATGTAAGTATAAATATCCTTGACTGGTAGCGATAATAGGTTGATTTCGTGCCTTTAATAACGTAATATCGCCTACGATCACTTGGCGACTTACATTCGCTTTTTTCGCTAATTCCGCACCAGTAATGGGTTGTTGACTATTTTTTAACATATTTAGTAATAAGTTTCGACGCTCTTCGCCTAATAACTTCTTCTGTTCTTTCATCATGACTCCCCTCGAACAAAATTCGTCATAATTGCATTGTACCATATTTCTAAAGGTTAACGTAAAGATGCATCATCAGTGACAAATATGATGTAAAAAAGAAGCAAAATCAATCATGTCTTGTTCGGTAGTCGTTTTTCCTACAGATAGGCGAATAAATTGTTTCGCCTGTTCCTCAGAAATCCCCATCGATGTTAACGTTTTGGATGGTTGCTGCATACCAATTTGACACGCCGACCCCGTTGAAATCGCAAATTGATGACGATTCGCTTCTAACATGACATAACTGCCTTCCATTCCATCAATTATACAGCCTATCACATGGGGGAGCTGTTTTACCGCATCATGGTGTTGAATAATCCGAATGGATGGGGAGGTAAGCTTGTTCAAAAACAATTTTCGTAAGCGTGCACCTAACGCATAATACGCTTGTTGATTCGACTCGGCTTTCTTAGCGGCATATACAAACGCAGCGATACTAGGAAGATCAACCGTTCCACCACGTAAACGGTTATCTGAAGGTGTTTGGGCAAATAGTGAGTGGATGTACAAATTTGGGCGAATGTACAAGGCTCCTACCCCTTTTGGTCCGTATATTTTATGGCTAGAAATACTTAGACTATCAACGTTCGAAACGATAGAGGATAGCGGTAATTTACCAAACGATTGGACACAGTCAACGTGCAACCAAATATCGTGTGGAGCCAATATTTTTTTTAGCTCGTCGATCGGTTGGACAACTCCGGTTTCCCCATTCACATGATGGGTTGCTACTAAAAAAGTTGACGGTCTAATTTCGTTTTCTAATTGTTTCAGATCGATTTCCCCTGTGGATGTTAAAGAAAGCTCTGTTATTTCCACCCCGAGACGTTCGAGAAGAGGAAACGTCGAGCGAATCGACGAATGTTCTCCTTTTGTCGTAATCATATGATTTTTTCCATCTTTAATACTCCAAGCAAATGTAAATAAAGCGAGTTGGTTCGCTTCGGTTCCACCAGTTGTAAAATGAATCCCTTCTTTCGGTACATTAAGAATATTGGCCAACGTCAGGCGACAGTTTTCTAGTAATTGGGCGGCCTTACTCCCAATATCATGAAGGCTATGCGTATTCCCATAAAACGATTGGGCTACTTCCATGTATACTTGTAAAGCTTCCTTATCGATTGGCGTTGTTGCAGCAAAATCTAAATATCTCATGTTAAATCCCTTCTTCATGTAACATAAAAATTTTTCCTTTTTCAATCTTCTGAAGAAAAACTCTTGTCATTAGTTTAAATATATGTAAATATAAGTGTCAAGACACCTGTTGAATCAGGAGGACTTTTTATGATGAAATGTGACGTGTTAATTGTAGGTAGTGGCATTGCTGCTTTACAGTTAGCCAAACACTTAATGAGGGACTATCATGTGAGGATAATCACAAAGTCATTAAAAACACATAGTAATTCTTATCTAGCCCAAGGGGGAATTGCAGCACCTCTTGCACCGGATGATTCGATAATACTACACGTTCAAGATACGTTAAACGCAGGGAGATTTACTCAACACGAAGATTCAGTTTATTCGTTTATTAAGGAAGGAAAAAATGCTATCGAACAGTTGATTGCAGAAGGTGCGCCATTTGATACAGATCCAAAAGGCCAGCTTCTTTTAGGGATGGAAGGGGCTCACCAATCGAGACGAATCGTCCATTGTGGTGGGGATCAAACAGGGAAACAGATCATTGATTTTCTTCTTCAACAAGTGTTTCCTTATGTAGAATGGCTAGAAAACGAATTTGTTTATGACTTAATCGTGGATGAGACGACCCATCGGTGTATTGGCGTTAAGTCCATTTCTCACGATGGAACAATCCAAAAGATGTATGCGGAACATGTCGTGTTTGCGACCGGTGGTGTTGGAGGCATATACGAGTTTTCATCGAACGACCCAACAGTAGTCGGGGATGGATTAGCCATCGCTTACCGACATGGTGTCGCCGTTGCTGATGTCGAATTTATCCAATTTCACCCTACGTTATTTTATAAAGATGGTAAAGCAAAAGGATTAATTTCTGAAGCCGTTCGAGGAGAAGGAGCGAGACTTGTCAATGACTGCGGCTACTATTTTATGGAAGGAATACACCCGTTAAAAGAATTAGCGCCGAGACATGTCGTTGCCCAAGCGATTTTTGATGAGATGCGTAAAGGAAGAAACGTGTATTTAGACATATCACGCGTGTCTTATTTTGAGCAAAAGTTTCCGACCATTAGTCAGTTTTGTGAAAAGCAAGGTATTTCCATTAGCAGCGGAAAGATTCCTGTTGCCCCGGGTTGTCACTTTATTATGGGAGGGATTGTGACAGATTCGGTTGGTCGGACCACACTGCCTCATTTTTATGCCATCGGGGAAGTAGCTTTTAGTGGCGTTCATGGGGCCAACCGGCTTGCAAGTAACTCTTTATTAGAGGGGCTTGTCTTTGGGCGTCGTTTAGCCTCTTGGATAAAAAGTGATAGGAGCTCCCTTTCCGCCACGCCAAACACAGAAAAAAACTGGCCAACTGCCGAACTAAAGCCATCGTTCCCGATAAAGGATGAAATTCGAAAACTTAACATGGAACGGGTAGGTATCGTCCGTCATCAACAAGCATTGAACGAGCATGTACGGTGGCTTGAACAATTTCACCTTTCGTACTGGTTAACTCATTCGTTAGATCAGATGGAAAAGGAAGACATTCAAACGTTATTTATGCTGGTGACGAGTTATTTAATCTCTCAAGGAGCGATAAAGAGAAGAGAAAGTCGCGGAGGTCATTTTCGTTCAGATTTCCCGTTAGAAGATGAACGTTGGCGCCAAAAAACGATTATGCAACAAATGAACGATTACGGTTGGGGGAAACAGCATGAATGTATTGAAATTGAAGCATATGCTTGAACTATTTTTTATTGAAGATATTGGTGATACTGATGTGACGAGCGATTTCATTTTTCGAGAATCCGAAAAAGATGAACTGTACTTTGTTGCAAAAGAAGCAGGTATTTTTTGTGGTAAGGACATTTTGGAAGTGGGATTTCGTGTGTTAGATGACTCCATTGAAGTGACCACATTTAAAAGCGATGGAGACATCGTGAAACCGTTTGACACGATTGCGGTTGCACGAGGTCAGGTCGCTACCTTGTTGAAAGGGGAACGGGTGATTTTAAATCTTCTTCAACGACTCAGTGGCATCGCGACTATGACAAAAAAAGCCGTCGAATTAACCGCTCATACCGGTGTCATCATTACTGATACCCGAAAAACAACACCGGGGCTAAGGATGTTGGAGAAGTATGCTGTTAGATGTGGGGGTGGCAAAAATCATCGGAACAGCTTAGATGATGCCATCATGATTAAAGACAACCATATCGCTTATGCTGGTTCGATTACCGAAGCGGTGAACCGGGTGAAAAAAAAGGCCGGTCATACGCTAAAAATTGAAGTGGAAGTAGAAACAAAAGAAATGATGGAAGAAGCGATTGCAGCCGGTGTCGATATCATCATGTTTGATAATTGTTCACCACAGACGTTACGCGAATGGCTACCGTTCGTTCCGAAATCCATCTTAACCGAAGCTTCTGGTGGCATTCATTTAGAAAATGTTCGTGAATATGCCGAAACCGGTATTGATGTGTTGTCTCTTGGGTGCTTAACCCATTCGGTAAAAGCACTGGACATAAGTGCAAAAGTTTTTAAATAAAGGATGGAGGGGTTTTGAATGAGTTTCCTGCAAGCAATTCAGTCATCTCAACAAACCATTCCTGAAACGTATCGACAATTGACGCGTGAAGAAATGGAACAACGAGTTTTTGAAATAAAGCGAGAACTAGGTACGTCCTTATTTATTCCCGGTCATCATTATCAAAAAGACGAAGTCATTCAATTTGCAGATGCTACGGGGGATTCGTTGAAATTAGCGCAACTGTCAGCTGAAAATAAAGAAGCGAAGCACATCGTTTTTTGTGGGGTTCATTTTATGGCAGAAACGGCCGATATTTTAACAAATAACGAACAGTTGGTTTATCTACCAGATATGCGGGCAGGTTGTTCTATGGCAGATATGGCTAACATTTATCAGACGAACAGGGCTTGGGTAAAGCTTCAAGAAATGTTTGGTGATACGATTCTTCCATTAACGTATGTGAATTCAACTGCGGAAATTAAGGCGTTTGTCGGGAAAAACGGTGGAGCTACGGTGACGTCGTCGAATGCGAAAAAAATGCTCAAATGGGCATTTACGCAAAAAGAACGCATTTTGTTTTTACCTGACCAACACTTAGGGAGAAATACAGCCTGTGACTTAGGAGTTCCACTAGATGAGATGGCTGTGTGGGATCCGATTCAAGAAGAGCTAATCTTTGCAGGCGACATCGCTTCTGTAAAAGTGATTTTATGGAAAGGGCATTGCTCGGTTCATGAGAATTTTACCGTACAAAATGTTTATCAAGTGAGACGACAGTATCCGGAGATGAAAATTATTGTTCATCCAGAATGTCGCCGAGAAGTGGTGGAACTTGCCGATGAAAATGGATCTACGAATTATATTATTGAAACGATTGCCAAAGCACCAAAAGGTTCTTCCTGGGCCATCGGTACGGAAATGAATTTGGTGAATCGATTAATTCAGCAACATCAAGATAAACATATTATTTCCTTAAATCCGCATATGTGCCCATGCTTAACGATGAACCGAATCGATTTACCTCATTTATTATGGTCTCTCGAAAGCATTGTAGAAGGGCAGCCAGTCAATCGTATTCAAGTTCACGAACAAACCGCTAATGACGCTCGACTGGCTCTTGAACGGATGTTGCAACGTTCGTAAAAAAATGGAATATAACTAAAAGAGGCTGTCCCATAAGTGTCTGACACTCACGCGACGATTGCAATATAGTAGAATGTTTGCATGGTGGGGGAAATTTAGGCGTTAGGGACAGCCTTTTATCGTTAAAAAAGTTTAAATTAGCTATAGTGTTAAAATATGATATAAGTGTGATTCACGTTTAGATTGGTTCTTCCGGAGAATAAGACACGTCTAAATAATTTCAAGTTATGCTGGGAATAAATATACTAAAAAGGAATGATCACAATTGTTGAAAAAGGAAATGAAAAATATTGAGCCAACTATTGCACCTGGAATTGATGACGATGAAGAACTTGGGCAAGAGGCAACAAAAGAGGAGATTGCTCGAGGTGATTACACAGAAGTGACAACATTATCTTATGATGAAGTTGATCCATCATTGAGGGTGTCAAAAAAGTGATTTTTTTAAAGGATATGTTAAATGATTCTGTTGATATTTATACATTACGCTTGTGGCGGACGCTTTCCGCGGGCAAGCCGCAAGCCGCTTCCCTCGCTACGCTCAAGTAAGAGTCTTGCGGCTTCTTGTTCCCGCTGGAGTCGCCGCCTTTCGCTTCCATGTGAATAAACTTTTTAAATATCAACCATGACATATAACATAGCCCTTTTTAAAAGTTTATAGTGGTCGGATTGCCGTTCCATTGTAACCATTGTGCTCCTCTTTCTTCTGCTCAGCATCGAATTGAGTGGAAAATTTTTAGCGACTCCTTTGTTTCTATATACTGGTACACAAATAAATCATGAAAGCGACAAATTTTTTTCCCGATTCTTAAATGGGGCCCATAGTCTTGTACCCATTCATATCGGACATGGTTACCTCATAAATAGCAACCTGGAGAAAGTGTTGTTTGTTGTTAATCACCAAGATAAACCGTGGTTGGGCCTCTTTTTATCGTCAGTTCCCTTTCTGGCTGGAAGGAGTGACCCCAATAGCTTTCCAATCTTTTTCCCCTTGTCTAATGTACTATACTTCCATATTTTCCCTCTATCATCTTATGATCAATAACTGGTTGGTAAGGCCTTTTTTTCTTCACGAATCATAATTTCCTAAAAAAACGCATAAGTTTTGATGAAGATTATTAGCAAATGGCCTATTTTTTCATACAATATATGGACTTATGTCTTAGGAGGGAAAAAGAGTGAAAATTCATATTGTCCAAAAAGGGGATACTCTTTGGAAAATCGCCAAAAAATATGGCGTTAATTTTGAAGAGTTAAAAAAAATGAATACCCAATTGTCGAACCCCGATATGATTATGCCAGGTATGAAAATTAAAGTTCCAACAACTGGAGGTACGGTCAAAAAAGAAACAAAAATTAATTATGCCCCAAAAAAAGAAGTACCGATCCCACCACATCCATACGCAGACATGAAACCTCCCGCTCCAAAAGAAGTACCTAAGAAAGAGGTACCGATGAAGCCATACATCCCGAAAATGCCTCAACCAGTTGTCCCAGAAATCGATATTAACAATTATTACATGATGAATATGGCAAATATGCAAGTACAGCAAGCACAACAAATTCCTCCAACACCACCAAAACTTATTCCGGTGAAAGAGGAAGTAAAACCTGAGGTACCACCGAAGGAAATGCCTAAAGTGCCATATATTCCACCAATGTATTGTTATCCGTACCCACACTGCGTTCCAGTAACTCCCGTGATGCCAGGAGCAGGCTTTCATTATCCGATGCATGGTGTAGGAGCTCCGATGCCACAACCAGGAATGCCGATGTATCCAATGAATCAAATGATGCCAGCAGATGGCCAAATGATGCAACAAATGGGGAATTACGATGATGATGAATCGTCTCCATATGGAATGATGCCAATGTACGATGGGCAACAAGGTTTTGCTCAAACATCATCAGAAATGCCAATAGATGGAATGATGCCGCAAATGGGATATCCAATGATGCCTTATTACCCAACACCAAGTCCTTGTTATCCAGTTTCTCCTATGATGCCAGGAGCAGGCTATCCAATGTATGGTGTAGGAGCGCCAATGCCACAAGTGCAAGAGCCACAAATGTATCCAATGAGTCAAATGATGCCAACAAGAAGTGCTTCGCAACCAACTGCCCCTCAAGATCACGAAGCACAAGAGGATTCACCAGTCTATGGTAACCCATATGGGCAGCCGTATCCTTATGGCTATGGATATGGTCAACCAATGATGGGCGGCTATCCAATGTATGGAATGGGATATCAACAACCGTTTGGAATGCCGCGTAGCGATGAGGAAAGTAATGATTTTTAGTACTGTTGTAAGGGGAGACGAACTACAAGCTCGTCTCCTTCTTTTTTTAAAGAACAAAGTGTTTCTCCCCATAGATACATTAACGTTTGTAAAAGAAGGCGTCTGGATAGCGACTGGAAAAGAAACATGGTTGATTAAATTATTTTCGTCGAAAAAAAAATTAGAACGTCAAATCGAGTTTACGAAAAGATTATTTGATTTACAGTTTCGAGAAACGTATACGTTCCATCCCCTCCATCAATATCAACTTCTGCCGTTTGATGGGAAATACGTGGGGGTTATGAGTTATTTAGGCGATAAAAAACAAGAGGGAACTTATTCATCACCGTGTTTTCGTCAGCAAGTGCTCAGTTTATTAAAGAAATTTCATGAAACCACCTTTTACCTAGTGCCAGAATTTCAATCGCAACTTCCATTTTTTCACCAATTGGAAAAATGGAAGGAAAGATATACGGAATTTAAAATGTGGTTACCGCTCATACAGCAGTGGGTTCCGTCAGACTTTTTGTATTTGTATCAACAATGGGCGGAATACGCGCTAGAGTATATGGAAGATCATGAAGATTTTTTTGTCCAAAAACCATGGTCGATTATCCACGGGGATGTAGCCCATCACAATTTTTTGTTGACCGAAAATCATTTATATATGATCGATTTTGATTTAATAGCGATTGCACCAAGTGTGATTGATTATTTGCAATTTTGTCATAGAATAATACCAAATATACATGGAAATTGGGATGAATTACATGGTCACAAAGGGATATCAAGCTTCCTAAATCAAGAACCCTTTAAGGTAGCACTTTTATATCCAACTGATATTTTTCGTGAGTGGAATCGTTTTTTCAAAAAAGGCTATACCTATCAACAACGTATGTTTTCCTCATTGATTTATATGACAATTCGATCCTTTCCTTGGAGATTTCAATTGAATCAACACCTTTTAAATATGATAAAATAAAGTGGACGAAACTATTGGAAAGGAAGTATTGGTGATGCAAGAAAAAATTGACCAACTGATTAAGTGGTTACGGGAAAAAGTGAAAGAAGCGAACGCTGACGGCTTAATTGTTGGTATTAGTGGTGGAATCGATTCCGCTGTGGTCGCTCATTTAATAAAACGGGCTTTCCCAGAAAATTCTCTAGGACTTATTATGCCGTGTAAAAGCAATCCGAAAGACAAAGAAGACGCGTTAAAAGTCGTTGAAAGTTGTGGAATTGACTATCACATTATCGACTTAACCGAAACACACCAAATACTATTTAGTAAAATTGAACAACAGCTAAAAGCAAAAAATGAGTGGAACGAAGAACGTGCTCGTTTAGGAGATGCGAATACACGTGCTCGCCTGCGTATGACTACATTATATGCGGTCGCGAATAACTACAATTACTTAGTTACGGGAACAGACAATGCAGCGGAATGGCATACGGGATATTTTACGAAGTATGGTGATGGCGGTGTTGATTTAGTTCCACTCGTTCATTTTATGAAATCAGAGGTAAGGGAATTAGCGAAACTGTTAGGAGTACCGAATGAAATAATTACAAAAGCTCCAAGTGCTGGTCTTTGGGAAGGACAAACCGATGAAAGTGAAATGGGAACGACGTATGAAATGATTGATAAATACTTAAAAGGAGAAGAAATTCCAGAGAAAGATCGTGAAATTATTGACCGACTGCATAAACGTTCAGAGCACAAACGCCAACTTGCAGCTGCTCCTCCGAAATTTTAACCCAATTATTGCTCGAATGGTTCTTGTACATTTCACGTAAAATAAGCTTGAGCTAAGTATTTAGCTCAAGCTTATTTTATTGGGGGTTTTCACGTGCGAAAAAGCTTGCTTCTAATTCCCATAACATGTTTGTTCATGGGGAGTATGGCTGCATGTAACACACAAGATGAAGAAGCTGCACCAAAACGGTACGAAGATACGTACGAACCGTTAGGCTTCTTTTCAAACGAAGGCCATGCAAATGAGCGGAATGAACGTAACGACGGTCCACTAACCGAATGGATGGACCATTCGTTTGGAGCGGAAGGTCAAGCCATTCAAGAGCATAAGAGAAAATATTTGAGCCAAAAAGACGAATATGGAAACCCAAAAAATCCGTCGAAGCCACTAGCTAATTATGATAAAAGCTTTTTTGAACGCGACATTCGCTTTCCACGCGGGGATGCTAATTATCATGGACACTTAGATGATCAAAGCCATCGCCCGCGCTCGTCGTACTACAATGCGTATGAAGGAGAACTGTCCGAACAAATTGCCGATGTGACCGCATCGGTTCCCAATGTGGAGGATGTCCGAGCCGTTGCCTATGGTACCGATATATTAATTGCGGTTGATTTAGCGGATGAATCCAAACAATCAACGACATTGGCTACCATTCGTCAAAAAGTCACTCCTTATTTACATGGGCGCACGGTGACGGTTGTGACAGACGAAGGGACTTTTAGTCGAGTACGTAATATTGACAATGACCTCCGAGATGGTGGACCGCGGGAAGCGATTAATTTTGATTTACAAGATTTACTCGATTGGGTTAAACGAAATGAATAAACGTTCCCATCCTGCTTTTGCGGGATGGGAATTCTTACTATTGATGAAAAGGAGTTGTTACCTATAATGAAACCATTTATGATATAGTAAGGTAGACAAGTTTGATGAGAGGGGAAGTTAGAATGGCTGGACATTCTAAGTGGAAAAACATTCAACGACGCAAAAATGCACAAGATGCAAAACGCGGTAAAATATTTCAAAAGTTAGCAAAAGAACTATATGTTGCGGCTAAACAAGGTGGGGGTGACCCAGAGTCTAACCCAGCATTACGACTTGTCATTGAAAAAGCAAAAGCGGCGAACATGCCGAACGATAACATTACACGGGCGATTAATAAAGCAACTGGGAACCAAGCGGCTGAAAATTATGAAGAGATTACATATGAAGGATATGGACCAGGTGGAGTGGCCGTTATGGTGACATGTTTGACGGATAATAAAAACCGTACCGCCTCTAACGTTCGTCTAGCCTTCTCTAAAAATGGTGGAAACCTTGGTGAAACTGGATGCGTTTCTTATTTATTTGATCGAAAAGGGTATTTAGTGATTGAACGGGAAGGACTAGAAGTCGACGAAGATGACATGCTACTACAAGTCATTGAAGCTGGAGCGGAAGAGATGGAGTCTAGTGAAGAAGTATTTGAAATTTATACCGATCCAGAAAGTTTCATGGACGTAAAAACAACGTTAGAAAATAGCGGTTTTTCGTTTGCTACTGCTGAAATTACGATGATTCCGCAAACATATACGTCATTAAATGAAGAACAAGAGGCGAAAATGGAAAAATTGCTGGATATGCTTGAAGATGACGATGATGTTCAAGATATTTACCATAACTATCAACAACAATAATTGAAACGGTAGCCATTTAGTGCTACCGTTATTTTTTTTGCCAAAAGACTTCAGGGCCTTCGCATCAAATTAAAAAAATCGTCTAGTTTGGATTAATTTGTATTCATTGGGACAAAATAAAGTTAGCAGCTTACACTCTTCATTCACCAATCATTCATATGAGGAAGAAAATGAGGTGACCTCTATGTTAGGACGAATAATCATCTTCATCTGTACGCTTACATTGGCGATATCTATCTTTTTGTTTACATCGACGAAAGAAGCGAAAGACTATGAGGCAAAGACAGATGAAGGGATCCATGTCGCTACCCCATTACAAGTCAAAGTTATATTGCAACGCGAATATTTAGATGGGGAAATGAGTCACGAAACGGTGAATGAAACGATTTGGGCGATGGAAGATTTTTGGGCAAAATACGACCACTGGCAGCTTGTTGATATGGATGAGAACATAGTCATCTTTAAGCAACAAGTAGAAGATATTTCTCCGTTATTAAAAGCGAACGGATATTTTGGAGTGTCGAAAGATGGAACCTTGGCGATATTTAATGGAAAAACGAATCCTTCAACGATTATTCAATCATTTTTTCAAATTGATTTAAGCAAATTGGAAAGTAAAAAACGGGAAGAATTAATGAATGGAATTCCGGTACGAACAAAAGAGCGCTACTTTGAATTGATTGAAACATTTAAGTCATATTCTCTCCCTCAACAATGAAAGGACAGGCCGATACTGTCCTTTTTCTTGTGGTAACGGTTGTTTTTTAGAGAAGAACAGAAGATAATATAAGAACAGATGTTTTTATGTTTAGCTTTTCTGTACGCGTTCGGTAGACATTCCGTTTATAATCGAAGCAGATTTATGATAGAATGAAGCATGGTAAAGAGGAGAGAAGACGGTTGTACGAACATATTAAAGGAATTGTCGATTATATAGGTCCAGAATAC
This sequence comes from Bacillus sp. (in: firmicutes), assembly GCA_017656295.1. Classification (NCBI taxonomy): domain Bacteria; kingdom Bacillati; phylum Bacillota; class Bacilli; order Caryophanales; family Bacillaceae; genus Bacillus; species Bacillus sp. (in: firmicutes). Next base: position 45,465 of record JACDOC010000008.1, read on the forward strand.
GTTGTTGTAGAAAACAACGGAATTGGGTATCAACTCTTCACGCCCAATCCGTACCAATTTTCCAAATACGAAGGACAAGAAGTGAAAGTATATACATATCAATACGTTCGGGAAGATCTTATTCATCTTTATGGGTTTTTATCACGTGAAGAAAAGTTGATGTTTTTAAAACTTTTAAATGTCTCAGGGATTGGGCCGAAAGGGGCCCTCGCTATTTTAGCTTCAGGGGAACCAGCTCAAGTCATTCAAGCCATTGAAGAGGAAGATGAAGCCTTTTTAACGAAATTTCCTGGTGTAGGGAAAAAGACGGCACGGCAAATGATATTAGACTTGAAAGGGAAACTAGCGGAAGTTGTTCCTGATTTTGTACCAAACTTGTTTAATGTAGAAAAGCTCGATCAAAAGAAGCAAGAGCAAGCCGAACTGGAAGAAGCCCTGTTAGCGTTAAAAGCGCTAGGCTATTCAGAAAAAGAAATTAAAAAGATTACACCAACATTGCAGCAAGAATCGTTATCTACGGATGAATTTATTAAAAAAGCGTTGCAATTACTTTTAAAGTAAAGGGGGGATCGGAATGGACGAGCGCCTTGTCTCGACGGAAGCGGAAGCGATGGAGCAAAGGTTTGAACAAAGCTTACGCCCTCAAAGGTTAGCACAATATATCGGCCAAGATAAAGTAAAGTCCAATTTAGAAGTATTTATTGAAGCGGCAAAAATGCGAAAAGAAACGCTCGATCATGTGTTACTTTACGGTCCACCAGGACTTGGAAAAACCACTTTAGCTACCGTCATTGCGAATGAAATGGGCGTCAACATTAAAACCACGTCCGGTCCAGCCATTGAGCGCCCTGGTGATTTAGCAGCCATTTTAACATCGTTAGAGCCAGGGGATGTGCTTTTTATTGATGAAATCCATCGTCTGCATCGCTCCATAGAAGAAGTACTTTATCCCGCGATGGAAGATTTTTGTTTAGATATTGTAATCGGAAAAGGCCCAAGTGCCCGCTCGGTACGCCTTGACCTTCCTCCGTTTACGTTAATTGGGGCGACGACTCGCGCTGGTGCTCTTTCAGCGCCATTGCGTGACCGATTTGGAGTGTTGAGTCGGTTAGAATATTATACGGTGGAACAACTAACCCAAATTGTCGAGCGCACTTCCGATATCCTCGGGGCAGACATTGAAAGGCAAGGAGCGGAAGAGATTGCTCGGCGTTCACGTGGGACACCACGGATTGCGAACCGTTTGTTACGTCGCGTCCGTGATTACGCTCAAGTTCGTGGAGATGGAAAAATTACACTTGCTTTAGCGAACGAAGCACTCACCTTATTACAAGTCGATCGACTTGGACTTGACCACATTGATCATAAGTTGTTAAAGGGAATTATTGAAAAGTTTCGTGGCGGCCCGGTTGGTCTAGAAACGATTGCCGCTACGATTGGAGAGGAAGCCCATACGATTGAGGACGTGTACGAACCATACTTACTTCAAATTGGCTTTTTGCAACGCACCCCTCGTGGGCGGATGGTGACAGAACAAGTGTACCGTCATTTTCAAATGGAGGTGCCAAATGAACGATGAATGTTCCAAAAATGCTCATGTTTATCGGTGTATTGATATTTGTCATCGGTTTTTTAGCCCAGTTTATTAAAATTGGCAAATTACCAGGGGACATTTTAATAAAAAAAGGAAATACGACGTTTTATTTTCCCATTATGACGTCCATCTTGTTAAGTGTATTATTATCTCTCGTGTTCTATTTTCTAGGAAAGTTCAAATAACTTTTACGTAAGGGTGACAGCATTGAAAGTAGATTTGTTTGATTTTTACTTACCGGAAGAACTTATTGCGCAAACACCGTTAAATAATCGGGCAGATAGTCGATTAATGGTCCTTAATAAGCAAACGGGTGAGATAAAGCACGATATTTTTAAACATATTAGTGACTATTTACGTCCTGGGGATTGTTTAGTACTAAATGATACGAAAGTACTCCCGGCACGATTATTTGGTGTCAAAGAGGAAACGGGGGCGAAAATTGAAGTCCTATTATTAAAGCAAGAGGACAACGATTGTTGGGAAACGTTAGTCAAACCTGCGAAACGAGTAAAAGAAGGAACCGTCATTTTGTTTGGCGACGGAATGTTGAAAGCCACTTGTGTCGGTATGAAAGAGCACGGTGGTCGGATATTGCAGTTTACATACGAAGGAATTTTTTATGAAGTTCTTGATACCCTAGGAGAAATGCCGCTTCCGCCTTATATTAAAGAGCAGTTGGAAGATCGTGATCGGTATCAAACGGTTTATGCTCGTGAACGGGGATCGGCAGCAGCTCCAACGGCTGGATTACACTTTACGAAAGAACTGCTAAAAGAAATTGAGGCCATTGGGGTTCATTTAGCGTTTATTACCCTGCATGTGGGGCTAGGTACGTTTCGTCCAGTCAGTGTGGATGATGTGACAGAGCACGAAATGCATGCCGAGTTTTATCAAATGTCGGAAGAAACCGCCCAATTACTAAATGAAGTAAGGCAAAAAGGCGGTCGAATTATTTCAGTTGGTACGACGTCCACACGAACGCTAGAAACGATTGCGCGTGATCATGATGGAGTATTTAAAGCCCAGAGCGGATGGACGGATATATTTATTTATCCTGGGTTTACATTTCGGGCCATCGATGGGATGATTACAAATTTTCATCTCCCTAAATCAACACTCGTTATGTTAGTAAGCGCACTAGCTGGACGTGAAAACGTACTCCGTGCGTATGAAGAAGCAGTGAAACAAAAGTATCGCTTTTTTAGCTTTGGAGATGCCATGCTTATTATTTAATCGTTGGAAGGAGAAAGTACGAAGTGACAGCAATACGATATGAACTCATTAAAACGTGTAAACAGACGGGGGCTCGGTTAGGTCGCATTCACACGCCACACGGAACTTACGAAACCCCAATGTTCATGCCCGTTGGTACATTGGCGACCGTGAAAACGATGTCACCGGAAGAATTAAAAGAAATTGGAGCGGGCATTATTTTAAGCAATACGTATCATTTATGGCTGCGTCCAGGACATGACATCATCAAAGAAGCGGGTGGACTTCATTCGTTCATGAACTGGGATCAAGCGATTTTAACTGATTCCGGCGGTTTCCAAGTATTCAGCTTAAGCGATTTCCGTCAAATTGAGGAAGAAGGGGTGTATTTCCGTAACCATCTAAACGGAGACAAATTATTTTTATCCCCTGAAAAAGCAATGGAAATCCAAAATGCACTTGGGTCAGATATAATGATGGCGTTTGATGAATGTCCTCCATATCCAGCCACCTACGACTATATGAAAAAATCCGTTGAACGAACGTCTCGTTGGGCAGAACGCTGTTTAAAAGCCCATCAACGTCCAAACGACCAAGGATTGTTTGGAATTGTCCAAGGGGGAGAATACGAAGATTTACGCCGTCAAAGCGCCCAAGATTTAGTCTCCTTAGACTTTCCTGGTTATGCTGTTGGCGGGTTGTCTGTCGGTGAACCAAAAGAAGTGATGAATCGTGTATTAGAATTTACTACTCCGTTACTGCCTGCGAATAAGCCTCGTTACTTAATGGGAGTAGGGTCTCCGGACTCATTAATAGATGGAGCGATTCGCGGAATTGATATGTTTGACTGTGTACTTCCAACACGGATTGCTCGTAACGGAACGTTAATGACAAGCAATGGACGGTTAGTCGTAAAAAATGCACAATATGCGCGTGACTTTAGACCGTTAGATGAAAATTGTGATTGTTACGTATGTAAAAACTATACTAGAGCCTATATTCGTCACTTAATTAAATGTAACGAAACGTTTGGAATTCGTTTGACGACTTATCATAATCTGTATTTTCTGTTAAAATTAATGGAGCAGGTCAGACAAGCGATTCGCGAGGATCGTCTTGGTGACTTTAGAGAAGAATTTTTTGAACGCTACGGATTTAATCGTCCGAACGCAAAAAATTTCTAAATTAACCATGAAAGGAGGGAAAAGAAAGATGGAATTGATATACCAATTACTTCCGTTTTTACTAATGATTGCGATCTTTTACTTCCTCTTAATTCGTCCGCAACAAAAACGACAACGGGCGATTCAAGATATGCAAAACAATTTGCAAAAAGGAGATAAGATCGTTACAATCGGTGGTTTACATGGAATCATTGATTCGTTAGACGAAGATAAAATCGTCATTAAATGTGGCGATGGAAGCCGTCTTACATACGATCGCTCCGCCGTGCGCGAAGTGATTGAATCTGCTAATAAATAATAAAAAAGGAGAACTGCTTTTAAAGAAAGCTAGTTCTCCTTTTTCATTGCGCGCGCCCAGCAAAGCTGTTCTGCTAGTTGGTGCAAGTCCAACCCGAGTAAGTGCCAAGACGCTCGGTAGCTGACAGGCAACTGGAGGAGAAATCCAGGCCAGCGCCCTGTGACAAAGTAACTCTCTAGAAGAGTGCAAGTGAAATAACAGCAAGAGTTATCCACAGTTATTTTAGGGTAGAGCCTTTCTTTTAGAGGTATCTTCTATTATGAGGCTTCTCTATGAGATCCCCCAATGAGATTAACACCAAGGATGCCACCCATCATGGCGACTAACACGTAGCACGTATGATAGATCCATTGTTGAACTGTAAATAACGTATCGTGTCCTAAATATTGGTATAAGAAAATGATGAGTGTATATCCCCCGCCTGTCAATCCGCCAATAAGCCACCCTTTTTCTTTCGCTTTTCCTCCAGAAATAAACCCACCGATAAATAAGCCGATAAAAGAAACAATTGTAATGAACAATTGAAATGACTGTTCTTGTAGGGAGCTAAATCGGAGGACGATTGATAAAATCAAGCTTAATATCATCGCAATTACAAAAATCGTAACAAGGCCATAAATCACGGCACCACCATATTTTTTTGGTTTGATAAGAATTCCCTCCCCCTAAAAGTTATAAACAATTTCTCCTCTAGTACATGCATATGTTTGTCATAGATAAATAGAATAGAAATTTTTTTTGTACAAGTTTCATACAATGATATGAACCCATCGGTAAGGGGGGAGTGTTACATGGTACCAATTGTTGTACTTTGTATTTTTATCATTAGTTATATTTTGTTAATTACGGAAACATGGGACCGGATGCTAGTTGCGGGCGCTGGAGGGGTCGCCATGCTGATTGTTGGTGCCTTTACCATCCATGATGCCCTATTTACGTATATAGATTGGAAAACGATTGCTTTGTTATTTGCCATGATGTTAATTGTATCGATTACGAGCCAAACTGGATTTTTTGAATATATAGCTATTCGGTTAGCCCAAATGGTTCGTGGAGATGGTATTTTGCTTCTTATTCTCTTTTTTTTACTATCTGCTGTCGGTTCAGCTTTTTTGGCCAATGTAACGGTTGCAATGTTGATTGTACCGATTTTATTTACCTTAACACGGTTGTTACAATTGCCACCGACTCCTTATATGATTGCTACCATTTTAAGCTGTAATATTGGAGGGACAGCCACCCTTATTGGAGATCCCCCAAATATGATGATTGGGCAGACGGTCCAGCATTTAACGTTTAATGCGTTTTTGCAAAATTTACTCCCTGTCGTTCTTCTCATCATGTTTATCACAATTCTGTTGATTGCTGTTTTATATCGTGAACAACTGTATGTAAAAAGAGAGAAGCAGCTATTATTGGCTGGAATCCGTGCAGCTAACTATTTAAAAAAGGAGAAAGGACTTTATCCGTCCATAATTGTTCTTAGTATGGTCATGCTCGGATTTATGTTGTACCCTCTTCTCCATTTAGATGTAACCACCGTGGCCTTAGCGGGGGCAGTATTGTTATTATTATTGCTTCAACGCGTGTATCAACCGGAAGAAGTATTAAAACAAGTCGAATGGGGAACGATCTTTTTCTTTATCGGGCTCTTTTTAATCGTAGGGGGATTGGAAGAAGCGGGATTTATCGATGAATTAGCCCGAAGTATCATTCGGATAACCGAAGGGGACATGGTGAAGACGTCTTTATTTATTTTGTGGAGTACAGGGATATTATCGGCATTTATTGATAATATTCCGTTTGTCGCTGCTATGATTCCGGTGTTACAAGAATTTCAAGAAATCGGTATTATGCATATGGATCCTCTTTGGTGGTCGTTAGCCCTCGGTGCATGTTTAGGTGGTAATGGAACGTTACTCGGATCATCGTCTAATCTCGTCATAGCTGGTCTTGCTGCTAGAGAGCAAGCCCCGGTTTCTTTTCGAGAATATTTATGGATTGGGATGCCAATTATGTTTCTTTCCTTAATTATTTCCACCATCTATGTCTATGTTCGCTATCTTCTTCCTTTTATGTAACGCATGGATTTTACGTTCTCATCCATACTAAACATAAACAAATTGGAAGGAGTTTAACCAAGGTGGAAGAATTAAGCATAATCATCCTACGAACAGCTTTGTTATATGTTCTTATTTTAATTATTTTCCGAGTTATGGGGAAAAGAGAAATTGGCGAACTAAGTTTACTCGACTTAGTTGTTTTTATCATGATAGCTGAAATCGCGGTATTAGGTATTGAAGATCCGAAAGATCCGTTTATTCATACGGCAGGGCCCATGCTTTTATTAATGTTGATTCAACTGGTTAGCGCATGGCTTTCCTTGAAAAGTCAAAAAGTCCGTTCCTTTGTAGAAGGAAGACCGACGATCATTATCAATCAAGGGCGGATTGATGAAAAGGCGATGAAATCACAACGGTATAACTTTGATGACCTGTTGGTACAACTTCGTGAAAAAGATATCAATAATATTGCAGATGTAGAATATGCGATATTAGAACCTTCTGGAAGGCTATCCGTCTTTAAAAAAAGAAAAAATAGTATAAAAGAAAATACCTTTACACTTCCGCTTATTTTAGATGGGAAAATTCAACAAGAAAATTTATCGAAAATCAATCAAACCATTCATTGGTTAAAAGAGGAATTAAAGAAAAAGGGTTACGAAAACATTGAAGATATATCATTTTGTAGTTATCAAAATGGTGAATTTTACATTGATGAAAAAGACCCTCGTTAAATACGAGGGTCTTTTTCTATCCAATTTTTATTTTAACCAAGTGCGTAAAAACGGAATGCGTTGTAAGTCTTCTTTTCGTAACAAACGTAGAGCAAATAGCAAAAGGCAGTAAAAAATGGTGGTTAATGTTACGGAACTTAGGAGGTTTCCGATTAGGTTGACCATTGATAAGTGGTTAATGAGCCATTTTCCAACTAAACTACTGGCCACAACAATCAAGATAAATTTTACATAATCAGAAACGACAATGGTCATAGGGACGACTTTTAACACCGTTACAAAATGTAACAAAGTTACAAGAACAAAGCCAGTAATAATACCAAGGGCTGCACCATGTATACCAAACATCGGTTGGGAAGCTAGAATGAAAATTGTACCAATCTTGACAATGGCCCCTATAAAGCTATTAATCATTCCTGCTTTTGCTAAGTTCAGGGCTTGTAAAACGGCTTGCAATGGCCCTTGATAATAATAAAAGATGAAGAACGGAGCCATAAGTTGTAGTAAGGCAACACCACTTGTAGAATTATACATCAATTTCATAATTGGTGTTGCAAACGTATACAAGACTACGACTGCTATCCCCCCTGTAAGAAGGGCAAATCGTAATGCTTGTTGAACACGATGCTCGACCGTTTGATAATGTTTTTGGGCGTACGCTTCGCTAATGGCCGGGACAAGACTCGTCGAGAGTGAATACGTAATAAAAGAAGGTAGCATCAACAGCGGAAGAGCGTAACCTGTTAACACTCCGTATTGTTTGGTTGCTTCTGTAGCAAGTACACCAGCAATCGCTAGGCTATGAACGACAACAATTGGTTCGAAAAACCAAGAAATCGACCCAATAAGTCGGCTTCCTGTAGCTGGTAAAGCGATGCTCATTAGTTCAAAAAATGTATGTTTCCCTTTGAGAAAATATTGGAAAAATTGACGGCGTAACCGAAATTTTTTCCGAAGTTTAAACATCGTTACCAAATAGATAAGTGAAGCAAGTTCACCGATGATCGATGCGAGCATCGCTCCCGCCGCTGCGTATTCAATTCCAAGCGGTAAAAAGGCTTTCGTTAAAACAGCAATTAATGTAATACGAACAAGTTGTTCTAAAATTTGTGAAATAGCCGCAGGTTTCATGTTTTGGCGGCCCTGAAAATAACCACGAATGACAGATGAGACAGCAATAATGGGAATGATTGGCGAGATGGCCGCTAAAGGGTAGTACGTCCGCGGATCTGTATAAAGTGTTTCGGCTAAAAATGGTGCTAGTAAGATGAGGCCTGGTGTAAATAAAAGCGACAGAGTTAACGTCGTTGCCAACGAGACGACTAAAATTTTTTTCACTTTGCGATAATCGTGTTGTGCAAGGGCTTCGGCGACAAATTTTGAGATGGCCACCGGAAGTCCTAACTGGGTAATCGTGATGACTAAAATAAGGGTTGGAAAGGTCATCATAAAGAGACCGACCCCTTCTTCACCGATAAATCGGGCCACTATTATTCGATTTATAAACCCTAAAATTCTAGTAATTAGACCTGCCGCCATAAGGATGATCGTACCTTTTAGGAATTTAGACATACGACTCCCTGCCTTCTCAAAAATGGAAAATTCATATACAATGATATATATGCATGAAGTAGGACAAAGAATGACAAGCGACCTTATTTCTATATTGCACTATTTAGTGTACCGTCGTTTAAATGGAGTTTTCTTTATTTTCAAAAAAATAATTTGTGAAGACAGGGGAGATGTTATGCAAGGTCATCCTTATGAGAAATATTTTGAACAGTTAAAGCCTGCACTTCTTAGTAAAGTCGAGGAGTTTGAAGTTCTTGGTTATGATGATGTAACGACCGATCAACTGTGGACGTATTTGTTAAGAAAAAAATGGAAAAATGTGAAGGAAGAAAAAAAATTATTTCAATTAGTGAATGATATATTGTCTATTAAACCGACCGAATACATGACGTTTGCCACCGTAGAAGCGTACCGATCTCCGAATTGGTTCGTCGATTTAGATGAAGAAGAGTTGCGAGAGTTGTTACGCTCAAAGCCTAGGGGCAAAATTTGACAGCTTTCATTATCTACTCCATAATGTAAATGGAAAATTAGGCAGCTTGTTGTGGTACATAACTAAGGAGGAACTTAGCATAATGGTAAAACGAAGTCGCATTGTGGCGTTCTTTCTCATTCTTCTTTTATTAGCAAGCGGAATGGGAATGACAACGTCCAACATCTTGAACAATATGAAACTAGGCCTAGATTTGCAAGGTGGATTTGAAGTTCTTTACGAAGTCTACCCAATAAAAGAGGGGCAAAAAATTGATAAAGATACCATTACAAATACCATTCAAACGTTAGATAAACGGATTAATGTACTTGGTGTAAGCGAACCGATTATCGAACCAGAAGGTGATAATCGGATTCGAATCCAGCTTGCGGGTGTGGAAGATCAAAACGAAGCGAGAGAATTGTTAGCTACCCAAGCTAATTTAACGTTTCGTGATGTAAATGATAACTTGATGTTAGACGGTTCCGATTTAAAAGAAGGTGGAGCGAAACAATCGTTCACGGAAACCGGTCAACCTAACGTCGTTGTTCAATTAAAAGATGCTAATAAGTTTAAAGAAGTCACACAAAAAATTTCAAGCATGCCATATCCAGACAATCGTCTTGTTATTTGGATGGATTTTAAAGAAGGGGTTGACTCGTTCCGCGAAGAAGAAGGAAAAGCCAATCCGAAATTCGTTTCCGCACCGTTTGTTGAGCAAACGTTTAACACAACAGAAGTTACCATTCAAGGGAGCTTTACAGTAGAAGAAGCGCAAAACCTTGCAGCGATTTTAAATGCAGGTGCACTTCCTGTAGAACTAAAAGAAATTTACTCCACTTCCGTTGGTGCAAAATTTGGTGAAAAAGCGCTTGAGACAACGGTATTTGCCGGTATAATCGGTATTTTAGCAGTGTATTTATTTATGATTTTTTATTATCGTTTTCCTGGAGTTATCGCTACAATCACATTGTCCATATACATTTATTTAATTTTGTTAATATTCGATTGGATGAATGCGGTGTTAACCCTTCCTGGAATTGCAGCTCTTATTTTAGGGGTCGGAATGGCTGTTGACGCCAACATCATTACGTATGAGCGAATTCGTGAAGAAATTAAAGTTGGAAAACCGATTCGTTCAGCATTTGAAGCTGGTAACAAACAGTCATTTATGACGATTTTGGATGCGAATGTGACCACCATTTTAGCTGGTATTGTTCTTTTCATTTATGGAACGAGCTCTGTTAAAGGGTTTGCGACGATGCTCATTGTCAGTATTTTAACAAGCTTTTTAACAGCTGTTTTCGGTTCACGTTTCTTATTAGGATTATGGGTAAAGAGCCGTTTCTTAAAGGACAAGCCACATTGGTTTGGCGTGAAACGCTCCGATATTCACGACTTAGCGGAGAACATGGATACACTTGATTTACCAACCAAATTTGACCGGTTCGACTTTGTGGCGAAGCGTAAAATGTTCTTTATTATTTCTTCCTTGCTCATTGCAGCAGGAATCGCTGTGATAGGAATTTTCCGTTTAAATTTAGGAATTGATTTTGCAAGCGGATCACGAGTCGAATTAACAAGTGATTCCCCATTAACGATGGAAGAAGTGTCAAAAGAACTAGAGGAGGTTGGTTTTGCCTCTGATAATATCATTTTATATGGAGACCAAAACGAAACCGCCGTCGTTCGTTACAAAACGGTATTGCAAAAAGATGAAATAAGTAAAATAAAATCACATTTTAAGGACAAATACGGTATCGAACCAAATGTAAGTACCGTTTCTCCAATCGTTGGTAAAGAGTTAGCGAAAAACGCACTTAAAGCATTAGCCATCGCCTCCATTGGTATTATTCTCTATGTCACGCTTCGATTTGAGTGGTCGATGGCCTTAGCCGCTATTGTGGCGCTATTACACGATGCTTTCTTTATTATCGCATTCTTCAGCTTAACGCGTTTAGAGGTAGATGTCCCATTCATTGCTGCCGTGTTAACCATCGTCGGCTATTCCATTAACGATACGATCGTTACGTTTGACCGAATTCGCGAAAATATGCGTCGTAAAAAACGCTTTAAATCGAACGAGGATATTGCTGAAGTGGTGAATCGCAGCTTGCGACAAACGATGTCTCGTTCCATTAATACGGTGTTAACAGTTATCCTAACAGTAATTGCTTTACTGTTATTTGGAAGTAATTCAATTCAAAACTTCTCTATTGCATTACTCGTAGGTTTAATTTCAGGTACGTATTCGTCCCTATTTATTGCTGCCCAACTCTGGTATGTTTTAAAAAGTAAAGAACTAAAGAAAAAAGGGACAATTAAAACGTACAAAGAAAAGCGTACATGGACAGATGAACCACAAGTATAACAAAATCGGGGGATGGCCCCGATTTTATTTTTATCCCACCTTAACGGGATTAAGATCCCACAATGAAACAAAAGAAGATTGGATGGGGATCAACTGCCCGTAAAGGTCCGATAAGTTGAACTAACCATCAGTGGGGGATTAAGCCCCCTACTGATAGGAGTTTTACTTTATCTGAGCGAAGAAGATTCCTATATTTATTTTCTTTGGAAAAGAACATAGGCATTTCTCGTCAAATCGGGTACACTACAGGTGAGGAAGTGGGAATGGAAAGGAGTCTAAAAAGTGTCAACAGAAGAGCGTTTCAAAAAAGCAGAGCAGGCAGCCATGATTGGCGTTATCGGCAATATCGTCCTAGCTGTGTTAAAATGGCTGGCTGGTTGGTACGGTAATAGTAAAGCATTGATGGCTGACGCGATCCATTCCGCTTCGGATGTAGCTGGTTCATTAGCTGTATGGATTGGACTAAAAGCAGCTAAGCAACCTCCTGATGAAGATCATCCATACGGACATGGAAAAGCAGAATCGATTGCGGCGATTATTGTAGCCGTTCTATTATTCCTTGTCGGTATCGAAATTGGTATTTCGTCCATTGAATTGTTTTTTCACCCGTTGGAAGCGCCGACAACTATTGCAATCGTCGTCGTTATAGTTTCCATTTTAGTCAAAGAAGGAATGTTTCAATATAAATATCGTTTAGGAAAAATGCTTAATAGTGATGCGTTAATTGTGAACGCATACGAACATCGTTCTGACGTGCTATCTTCGTTAGCTGCCTTGATTGGTATTTCCTTATCCATGCTAGGGGGATACTTTCATATCGAATGGCTTGTATATGCGGATCCGGTAGCAGGAGTTGTTGTAGCTATTTTTATTATGAAAATGGCGTGGAAGCTTGGATACGATTCCATTCATAACACGATGGATCACGTCCTTCATGAAGAAGAAGCAATGGAGTTGCGAAGAATTGCTGCATCCGTTCCTGAAGTAAAAAAAGTGGATGAACTGCATGCTCGTGAACATGGTCACTATGTCATTATTGATTTGAAAATATCGGTTGATCCAAATATGACCGTAGAAGAAGGGCATCGCGTTGGGAAGAAAGTTAAAAAGGAATTGCTAAAAGTCCCTCATGTCCATGATGTCTTAGTACATATTAACCCGTTTAATCCTGATGACTAAGAGGGATGCTAATAGGTAAATCGTTCATTATTGAGAAAGCGTAGTCGATGAACACTACGCTTTTTTTCGTACTTTCAGAAAGAAGATAGTTCCTAGCATGATAAACAAACGATGGCTTAATAGTTGAACGTACGACATTTCATTGAAACAACGTAATCACTCCTGTATAATAAGATAGGCTGAGGGGTGAACGTATGTTAAAGTCAAAAACCCGTTGGATTGTTCGGCATTCTAACGAAAGTACTGCCAAAAAATTGGCGAACGAATTAAATATATCGGAAATATTAGCATCCTTACTTTTGAATAGAGGAATTACCGACCGTGACGAAGCACGGCGCTTTTTATTTGACGAAGGGGAGTCCTTTCACGACCCTTTTTTGTTCCCCGATATGAAAAAAGCTGTTGAACGTATTCAACAAGCTATACATCTGCAAGAAAAAATACTCGTTTATGGGGACTATGATGCGGATGGTGTCAGTAGTACGGTCATAATGATGACGGTTTTACGGGATTTAGGTGCCAATGTGGAATATTATATTCCCGACCGATTCACTGAGGGATACGGTCCAAATGAACAAGCTTTTCGTCTGGCCGCTGAACAAGGTGTTAAATTAATTATTACCGTAGACACCGGCATTGCAGCTGTTAACGAAATTCGGCTAGCTAATGAGCTTGGAATGGATGTGATCTTAACGGATCATCACGAACCGGGGCCTGTTCTTCCAGATGCTTTGGCTATCATCCACCCGAAAATTCCTAACTGCCCGTACCCCTTTTCCGATTTGGCTGGTGTAGGAGTTGCTTTTAAATTAGCGCATGCGTTGTATGGAGAAGTTCCTACACACTTACTTGACATTGCTGTCATCGGGACGATTGCTGATTTAGTTCCCTTACATGGAGAAAATCGTTCCATTGCCAAAGAAGGAATTAAGCGTCTGAAGCTATCGACTCGCCCTGGTATACAAGCATTATTGAAAGTGGCTAAAGTCAATCAATCGTCTTTGGATGAAGAAACGATCGGTTTCGTCATTGGTCCTCGCATTAATGCGGCAGGTCGTCTCGATCATGCCAATATTGCTGTCGAACTTTTATTATGTACTGATGATAATATCGCATATGAACAGGCTAAAGTAATCGATGAATTAAATAAAGAACGTCAAGGTATTGTCAATGAAATAACAAAGGAAGCAGTTCAAATGGTGGAAGAAATGTTTCCACCAGAAGAAAACGATGTGTTAGTGATCGGAAAAGAAAATTGGAATGCGGGAGTTATTGGTATTGTTGCTTCTCGATTAGTAGAAAAATTTTATCGCCCAGTCATTGTCCTCAGCTACGATCGGGAAACAAACTTAGCGAAGGGATCGGCCCGAAGTATTATCGGTTTTGATTTGTTTCAAAACTTGTCTGCCTGTCGAGATCTTCTCCCTCATTTCGGGGGACACCCGATGGCAGCTGGAATGACTTTGGCGATTGAAGATGTGGACAAGCTTCGAATGCGTTTAAATGAGTTGGCGAAAGAACAGTTGACAGAAAAAGACTTTATCCCATTAACGGAGGTTGACGCTGAAATTCGTTTAGATTCCGTTTCCCTCCAAACGATTGAAGAGCTCTTATTACTAGCCCCATTTGGTATCGAAAACCCGAAGCCGAAAGTTTTAATTAAAGATGTTTCACTTGATACGATCCGAAAAATTGGGGCCGATCAATCCCATTTAAAAGTCGTTCTTTCTTATAATCAACATACATTAGATGGTGTTGGTTTTGGTTTTGGAGAATTGGCGGATCATATATCACCGTTAGCAAAAGTTTCTGTCATCGGGGAATTGTCCATTAACGAATGGAATCAAATTCGGAAACCACAAATGATGTTGCATGATTTATGCGTCAACGAGTGGCAATTGTTTGATGTCCGTGGAATCAACATGGATCAATGGAAACCAAAAATACCAGCCGATGAACATGTAGTTATCCTATTTCGTGAAGAATCGTCGACTTTTACTTCCAAATACTCAGACCTCAATATAAAGGTAATCTTAACAGAAGAAGATGCGAAGAGGATGAACATTACAGGAAAAGCTGTAGTTTTATTCGACTTACCGACGTCTCCTACCGTGTTAGAGGCTTTACTTCAGGGGAAATCCCCTCATCGGATATACGCCCATTTTTTCCAAAAAGATTCCCAATATTTTCGAACTATACCTACACGAGAGCATTTTAAGTGGTATTATGCGTTTTTAGCGAAAAAAGGTGGGTTCGACTTAAAAAGGTATGGAGATGAATTAGCCAAATATCGTGGTTGGTCAAAAGAAACAATTGATTTCATGTCACAGGTGTTTTTTGAACTCGATTTTGTTACAATAAAGGATGGATTTATTTCATTAAATCCTATTAAAGTAAAAAGGGATTTATCAGAATCTAAAACGTATCAACAATTGCTAACAATGTTTCAATTAGAACAAGATTTACTTTATTCATCTTACCGAGATTTGAAGCGATGGTTTGACAAACGTATTGAATCGTCGGTGAAAAATGAGGAGGAAATCGAAGCATGGATTTAAAGCAATATGTAACCATTGTACCTGATTGGCCAAAGCCAGGAATAAAATTTAAAGATATTACTACATTAATGGATAAAGGCGATGCCTTTAAATATGCAACAGATCAAATCGTAGAATACGCCCGTGAAAAACAAGTTGATATTGTTGTAGGACCAGAAGCACGTGGGTTTATTATTGGCTGCCCAGTAGCGTATGCATTAGGAGTCGGCTTTGCCCCTGTCCGCAAAGAAGGGAAATTACCGCGTGAAACCATTAAAGTTGATTATGGTCTTGAATACGGAAAAGACGTACTTACAATTCATAAAGATGCGATTAAACCTGGCCAACGTGTATTAATTACTGACGACTTATTAGCAACTGGGGGAACGATTGAAGCAACGATTAAACTAGTCGAACAGCTAGGTGGAATTGTTGCTGGAATCGCCTTTTTAATTGAATTAAAATATTTAGAAGGACGCAAAAAATTAGAAGGATACGATATTCTTACTTTAATGCAATACGATTAAAGAAATATCGGGGGTGAGTCCCCCGATATTTCTTTAATTTCACTAGAAATTTATAAGACAAAAGGCTTAACCACTTTACATCTTCCTATTTTTTTTCGATAATAGTAACAATCATAATATTTTCGAGAGATTAGGTTGGATACCATTCAAAAAAGGTGATTACATGGCGAACGATCAAGTTTTAACCGCCGAACAGGTCATAAATCGAACAAAGGAATATTTGAATGATGAACATGTGCAAATGGTAAAAAAAGCATATCAATTTGCATATGAGGCTCATAAAGATCAATACCGAAAATCTGGAGAACCTTACATTATTCATCCCGTTCAAGTAGCAGGAATATTGGCTGATTTACAAATGGATCCAGCGACTGTCGCAGCTGGTTTCTTACACGATGTAGTCGAAGATACAGACGTCACATTAGAACAGCTGAAGGAAGAATTTAACGAAGAAGTAGCGATGCTTGTTGATGGGGTAACGAAGCTTGGAAAAATAAAATATAAATCCCATGAAGAACAACAGGCAGAAAACCATCGGAAAATGTTTGTCGCCATGGCTCAAGATATTCGAGTCATTTTAATTAAGCTAGCCGATCGCCTTCATAATATGCGAACGTTAAAACATTTACCGAACGAAAAACAGCGGAGAATTTCGAACGAAACGTTAGAAATTTTTGCTCCGCTCGCTCATCGTCTAGGAATCTCAAAAATAAAGTGGGAATTAGAAGATACATCGCTTCGTTATTTAAATCCGCAACAATATTATCGTATTGTTAATTTAATGAAGAAAAAACGTGCGGAACGAGAGCAATATTTAGAAGAAGTCATAGCCGAAATGCGTCAACGACTAAACGAAGTGTCCATCAAAGCAGAAATTTCAGGTCGACCGAAGCACATTTATAGCATTTATCGGAAAATGGCTCTTCAAAATAAACAATTTAACGAAATTTATGATTTATTAGCGGTACGTATTATCGTGGATAGTATAAAAGACTGCTATGCTGTCCTCGGCATAATTCACACGTGTTGGAAACCGATGCCAGGTCGCTTTAAAGATTATATTGCTATGCCGAAGCCTAATATGTATCAATCGCTTCATACGACGGTTATCGGACCAAAAGGGGAACCATTAGAAGTTCAAATTCGAACTTTTGACATGCACCGTGTAGCTGAGTACGGGGTGGCTGCCCACTGGGCGTATAAAGAAGGAAAACGAGTCGATGACCGAGCTTCGTTTGAGAAAAAATTGACGTGGTTCCGCGAAATTTTAGAGTTCCAAAATGAAACTGCTAATGCAGAAGAATTTATGGAGTCATTAAAAATTGACTTGTTCTCCGACATGGTGTTTGTGTTTACGCCAAAAGGAGATGTGATTGAACTTCCTTCAGGGTCGGTTCCCATTGATTTTGCTTATCGGATTCATTCAGAAATCGGGAATAAAACAATTGGTGCGAAAGTAAATGGAAAGATGGTTCCTCTTGATTATCGATTAAAAACAGGGGATATCGTCGAAATTTTAACTTCCAAACACTCGTATGGGCCTAGTCAAGACTGGTTGAAGCTTGCGCAAACATCCCAGGCGAAAAATAAAATTAAGCAGTTTTTCAAGAAACAACGAAAAGAAGAAAACATTGAAAAAGGTCGCGAGTTAGTGGAAAAAGAAATCCGAAATATGGATTTTGATGTGAAAGATGTCCTCACTCAAGAGAATGTCAAACGAGTGGCTGAAAAATTTAATTTCTCAAATGAAGAGGATATGTACGCAGCAGTCGGTTATAACGGGATTACTGCTGCCCAAATTGCTAATCGTTTGACGGAGAAATTACGGAAGAAAAAAGAACAAGAAGAAGTTTCTCTAACAGATAAAGTGACTGAATTAAAAACGTTCCCTTCTTCCTCAAAAAAGAGAGATACAGGGGTTCGAGTAAAAGGGATCGATAATTTATTAATCCGATTATCGAGATGTTGTAATCCAGTACCAGGAGATGAAATCGTCGGATTCATTACAAAAGGTCGGGGAGTATCGGTTCACAGGACCGATTGTCCAAACATGTTAACGGAAGTCGCTCAACAACGGTTAATACCAGTCGAATGGGAAACCGGTGCCGCAAACCGGAAAGAATACAATGTGGATATTGAAATTTCTGGTTTCGATCGACGCGGATTGCTAAACGAAGTATTGCAAGCCGTCAACGAAACAAAAACGAATATTTCTGCTGTTACAGGTCGCTCGGATCGCAATAAAATGGCAACAATTATTATGACTATTGCCATTCATAACGTGAGCCATTTGCATAAAGTTGTAGAGCGAATTAAACAAATTCCTGATATTTATGCGGTAAGAAGAATTATGAATTAAGGAGTCGAACAATGAGAGTAGTTTTGCAACGGAGTAAAGAAGCACATGTAAAAGTAGACGGAGAAATTGTTGGACAAATCAAATGTGGTTTTGTGCTCCTTGTTGGCATCACACATGACGATACGGAAGAAGATGCGAAATATTTAGCCGAAAAAATCGTTCATCTTCGCGTATTTGAAGATGAAAATGGGAAATTAAATAAGTCGCTACTTGATGTTGGTGGACAAATCTTGTCTGTTTCTCAATTTACGTTGTATGGGGATTGCCGAAAAGGGCGACGACCGAATTTTATGGAAGCCGCTAAGCCGGATGTAGCGAAACCTTTATATGAACGGTTTAACGACATGCTAAAAGAGTTAGGGGTTCATGTAGAAACAGGCGTGTTCGGGGCGATGATGGAAGTTCAATTAACCAATGATGGTCCGGTGACACTTATTTTAGAAAGTCGCTAAAGAGATTGAGCAAAATCTGCATGATATAGAATTTACTTATTAATAGGCGATATCGATGATAGCCGAAGTTATCGTAAATGAGAAAGGGACAGACCTTCTTGCTTTCAAAAAGCAAAGGATCTGTCCCTTTTCTTTATTGAAAATAGTTCACTAATCCCTCATAAATCGCAGAGGTAACTTGATCTTGATACCAAGAAGCTCTTACTGTTAATTCCTCTGTTGGATTACTTATATAGCCTAATTCTAACAAAGC
Source organism: Bacillus sp. (in: firmicutes) (assembly GCA_017656295.1). Taxonomy (NCBI): domain Bacteria; kingdom Bacillati; phylum Bacillota; class Bacilli; order Caryophanales; family Bacillaceae; genus Bacillus; species Bacillus sp. (in: firmicutes). Next base: position 64,275 of record JACDOC010000008.1, read on the forward strand.
ACCCGGCTTTTTATTTTCACGTATAACGTGATAGTTTCCTTTTTTTACACCACGGTCCTTTAAGTGGACATAGGATGCAATTTTCGAATGAATCGATTGAGCTAATCGTTTCTGATAGGAATGATAATAATACGTTGTAAAGCCACTAACACTTAAGTTATTAATACTATCATAATGAATGCTTATAAATGCGTCTGCATCATTCAGATGGGACGTTGCTACCCGAGAGTTTAATGAGATGTACGAATCATTTTTACGTGTTAAGATAACAGTTGCTCCGGATAGTTTTAATTTTTCGTACAGTAGTTCCGCCGTTTGAAGGGTTAATGTTTTTTCAAGCGTTCCATTAAATCCAACTGCTCCACTATCTCGCCCTCCATGACCAGGATCGATGACAATCGTCTGATTCTGAAGAGGATTTCTCTTAGTCGCTGGATTTGAAGTGGTGTTTTCTTTCCCTTCAGTACTTACAATCCAACCTGCGACATATGCTTTTTTTCCGTCAGGTAGTAGAATGTGAAACCAATCCCCTACTTGTTGAATAATTGGGAACGTTTCACCAGCATTGGCCCTAGCTACGACAGGAGATTGGACCGTTGCCTCTTTTCGAATGTTCGTGCCGTTATACAATATTTTAACCGTTCCTTCCGTTGAAATCCCCGCTTTATCTTTTTCCATAGATGTTTGGACAAACCAACCAGCAACCCATCCAAATTGGTTTGGTTGAAACTCAATTTTATACCACTGATTTTTCTCATCTAGGATTGAAAACGTTTGTCCTTTTTTTACTGAACCGATAATTTTTCCATTTAAAGATCCTTCGGTTCGGACATTTAAAGACGTAGCGGTAATCGTCCCTTTTAATTTTGAGTGAGTAGAAGGTGGAGCAGATGACGTTGAGTTCTGCTCATTTTCGTTAGAATTTTTTTGAGCACCTTTACTTAATTCCACATATGTACCACTTACCCATGCGGTTTTCTTGCCGAATAAAATTTCATACCAACCGCTCTGTTCATTGACAATGGTTACTTTATCCCCTTTATTGGCTTGACCGATGACGGAATAGGTTGGTGCTGGACCAGATCGAATATTTAACCGATTAACTGTGATGATTCCTTCTCTTTTTGTTTGTGTGTTTGATTGATCTTCATTTTTTGTAGTTGTTGCTAGTTTTAAGTAATCACTATGAATCCAGCCTTCCATCGATTGATAGCGAACTTGGTACCAGTCATGGGACTGGGATAAAATGGTAACAACATTCCCTTTATATAAATGACCGACAATGGCATGGTTCGTACTAGGTCCACTACGAATACGCAATCCATTAACAGTAACTGACCCTTTAGACGATGATGGATTGGATGACGTCTGGTTTAATTTCACAAGCCAGCCTGCTACCCATCCTCTTTTATTTTTTGCCCATTCAATTTCGTACCAATCTCCTTGCTTTTGAAGAACAGAGTAGGTTTCATTTTTGCTCACTTGGGAAATAACAGGGTAAGCAAGACCGGGGCCTTGCCGGACGTTGAGCAGGTCTACGTTAATGGTGATTTGTTGGTTTGCTTCAACGTGCCTGAATGAAAACGTGGGAAAAATGAGTACAAGGATGATAATTAGTTTTACAAATTGTTGCATCAATACACCGCCTTTCTAAGTTTCCCTCTTTATTGTAATAGGAAAATATATAATGTAAATCCATTTTTTTCTTTGTAATACTTCTTGAAAAAATAAAAAACTCCTTTTTTGGAAAGAGTAATAAAAAGAGTTTATTTAAGAAGGAGAGGACAGCCAATGCGGACAAGCGGTAAAAGTCAAAACACTTTAAATGGGCAAAATCAATTGTTTGGTCTTGATTTCCACCATTTTATTGAAAAAGAAAAACAGTCTACCATCTGGGAACTAGCCTCTGAGTTTGGATTATCATTTCGCGAAGTTAAGTCGTTAAAACGAAAAATCGGTCGGTCGTAACGAAAAATAACTTGACAATCTGAAGTAGCGTCCGTATCATAAAATAAACAAAAACGGCTAAAACCAATGATGGAGAAAAGTAGTTAAGATGCAGTTGTGCAGAGAGGAAATGCCATAGGCTGAAAGCATTTCTACAAACGGTCTTAACGAAAGAACACTCCGTAGGTTTCTCTCTGAACGTGTTTTATACATTATTAGGAGAGAACGTAAACAGGCGTTAACTGTTCGAGTGGAAGTAACTTATACTTCAACTAGGGTGGCACCACGGGAAATTCTCTCTCGTCCCTTGTTTACACAAGGGGTGGGAGTTTTTTTATTTTAGCGAATTTTGTATCAAAGGAGGATGAACGATGTCCATTCAAATTCCACGTGGAACGCAAGATATTTTGCCAGGACAAGTCGAAAAATGGCAGTATATCGAACAAAAAGCACGTGCATTATGTAACAACTATCAATACAAAGAAATTCGAACACCGATTTTTGAACAAACGGAGTTATTTCTTCGTGGAGTGGGTGATACGACTGATATCGTCCAAAAGGAAATGTATACGTTTGAAGATCGAGGAGGACGTTCATTAACGTTACGACCAGAAGGAACAGCAGCTGTTGTTCGTTCGTACATAGAAAATAAAATGTATGGCGATCCGAACCAGCCTATCAAACTTTTTTATATGGGCCCAATGTTTCGCTATGAGCGGCCACAAGCTGGGCGATATCGCCAATTCGTTCAATTTGGGGTTGAAGCATTAGGAAGTCAAGATCCAGCCATTGATGCGGAAGTCATTTCTTTAGCGATGAAGCTATATGAGTCACTTGGATTAAAAAATATTCAATTAGTAATTAATAGCTTGGGAGACAAAGAAAGCCGTTTAGCTCATAGAGAAGCGTTAATTAATCATTTTCAGCCTCGAATCGGTGAATTTTGTTCCGATTGCCAAAAGCGTTTAGAAAAAAATCCTTTGCGAATTTTGGACTGTAAAAAGGACCGTGATCACGAACTCATGGCAACGGCTCCATCGATTTTAGACTACTTAAACGAAGAATCGAAACGATACTTTGATAAAGTGCAAGAGTACTTAACTTTGCTGAATATTCCGTTTACGGTCGACTCAACACTCGTACGTGGATTAGATTATTACAATCATACTGCGTTTGAAATTATGAGTAACGCCGAAGGATTCGGTGCGATTACCACTTTATGTGGTGGCGGTCGCTATAATGGGCTAGTCGAAGAAATTGGAGGACCGGAAACTCCAGGCATCGGTTTTGCACTCAGTATTGAACGTCTTCTCGCAGCTTTAGAGGCCGAAGGGATTGAGCTACCTGTAGAGGAAACCATCGATTGCTATATCGTTACGTTAGGTGATAAAGCAAAAGATTATGCCGTAAAACTGTTATCTGATTTACGCGCAGAAGGAATAAGTGCTGAAAAGGATTACATGGATCGTAAAATGAAAGCGCAATTTAAAGCCGCTGACCGGATGAAAGCCCAATTTGTTGCTATTCTAGGAGAAGATGAACTAGAAAAAGAAGTGATTAACGTGAAACAGATGGCTACAGGTGAACAAGAAGAAGTGTCATTATCACAATTAATCCCATATATCAAACAACGAACGTCATAATGGAGGGAAAAAATATGTTTGGCAGATCGTATTATTGTGGAGAGGTAACTGAACTGCATATTGGTGAAAAAGTGACGTTAAAAGGTTGGGTACAAAAGCGCCGCGACTTAGGTGGACTTATTTTTATCGATCTTCGCGACCGTACTGGTATTGTTCAAATCGTCTTTAATCCCGAAGTGTCCAAAGAGGCGTTAGCCATTGCAGAAAAAGTACGGAATGAGTATGTGTTAGACGTTCACGGAACGGTTGTTGCGCGTGAAGAAGGTGCTGTGAACAAGAACTTAAAAACTGGTAGAATCGAAGTTCAAGTTGAAAGTGTGACAATTATTAATGAAGCGAAAAACCCGCCGTTTGTCATTGGTGACCAAACGGATGTGGCTGAAGAAATTCGTTTAAAATATCGTTATTTAGATTTACGTCGTCCGGTTATGTTTGAGACATTAAAACTTCGCCATGACGTAACAAAATCAATTCGTCATTTCCTTGACAATGAAGGGTTTATTGATGTGGAAACCCCTTACTTAAATCGTAGTACGCCAGAAGGGGCTCGTGACTATTTAGTACCATCTCGTGTGCATCCGGGAGAGTTTTATGCACTGCCACAATCTCCGCAAATTTTTAAGCAATTGTTGATGGTCGCAGGTGTTGATCGATATTATCAAATTGCCCGCTGTTTTCGTGACGAAGACTTACGGGCTGACAGACAACCAGAGTTTACCCAAGTAGATATTGAAATGAGCTTTATGAGCCAAGATGATATCATTTCGTTAATCGAACGAATGATGCAAAAAGTCATGAAAGAAGTTAAAGGAATGGATGTGTCTATACCATTTAAACGTATGTCCTATAATGAAGCAATGAACCGTTACGGTTCTGATAAGCCGGATACTCGTTTTGATATGGAATTAGTCGATGTGTCCGAAGTCGTTCAACATTCTTCATTTAAAGTGTTTACGAGTACGGTTGCAAACGGTGGACAAGTAAAAGGATTGAACGTAAAAGGGGCAGCGAACCAGTACTCACGTAAAGATATTGACGCTTTAACGGAATTTGTGGCTCGTTACGGAGCAAAAGGTTTAGCGTGGTTAAAAGTAGAAGAAGAAGGGCTAAAAGGTCCGATTGCAAAATTCTTTAGCGAAGAAGAACAACAAGGGCTATTGCAATCGTTTGAAGCGGAAGTAGGAGACCTATTACTTTTTGTTGCTGATAAAAAAGCTGTCGTGGCTGATGCGTTAGGTGCGCTTCGTTTGAAGCTTGGAAAAGACTTAGGGCTTATTGATGAAAGCCGCTTCAATTTCTTATGGATTACTGACTGGCCGCTTCTTGAATACGATGAAGAGGACAAGAGGTATTACGCGGCTCACCATCCGTTTACGATGCCTGTTCGTGAAGATATTGAACTGTTAGACAGCGATCCTGGCCGCGTTCGAGCTCAAGCGTATGACCTTGTATTAAATGGATATGAATTAGGTGGCGGCTCACTACGTATATTTGAGCGCGATGTTCAAGAAAAAATGTTCCAAGTACTAGGCTTTAGCGAAGAAGAAGCAAAAGAGCAATTTGGTTTCTTATTGGAAGCGTTCGAGTACGGAACACCGCCACACGGAGGAATCGCGTTAGGTTTAGACCGTTTAGTCATGCTTTTAGCCGGTCGTAGTAACTTACGGGATACGATTGCCTTTCCAAAAACAGCAAGTGCTAGCTGCTTAATGACTGATGCACCAGGCAAAGTAAGCAAAGAACAACTTGATGAATTACACTTGTCGATTCAAGTAAAAGAAGAGGAATAAGGTACTGGAATTTCCGCTTGCTTCTCTTGAATGATGAACTATTCTATGATATGATGTAATCAACCTAGATGAGTCCTGATGTGTACGTTAGGAAGCCTGAACGTTTTGACCGAACAAATAGAACTACGGGAGCTCGGAGTTTTTAAGTAGCGTACATGCCTCTATGCGCGAGGACGTATTAAACTTAAAACAGAGCACCCACCTGCTGAGAGCGGGTTCAAAACGTAGGATCACCAACGGCACGATTGGGGCTCATCTTTTTTATGCGCAAATTTCGATGATTCCTATTGTTATATTGCTTTTACATACCGATTTATTATATTCTTATTCAAGGTAAAGTAAATCTTATTAGTTGGAGTTGAGTTTCATGCTTCATCAGTTTTCACGCAATGAGCTTGCCATAGGTAAAGAAGGATTGGATGTGTTAAAAAACAGCACCGTTGCCATCCTCGGAATTGGCGGGGTTGGCTCGTTTGCAGTTGAAGCGCTAGCCCGCTCAGGGGTCGGTCGATTAGTATTAGTCGATAAAGACGATGTGGATATCACAAATATTAACCGCCAAATTCACGCCTTATTATCGACTGTCGGTAAGCCAAAAGTCGATTTAATGAAAGAGCGAATTAAAGATATTAATCCGGAATGTGAAGTCATTGCGTTAAAAATGTTCTATACAGAAGAAACGTATGAGCAATTTTTTAGTTATGACTTAGATTTTGTCATAGATGCTTCGGACACGATTTCTTATAAAATTCATTTAATGAAAGAATGTTTAAAGCGAAACATTCCAATCATTTCGAGTATGGGTGCTGCCAATAAAATGGACCCAACTCGTTTCCGAATTGCTGACATTTCTAAAACGCATACAGATCCGATTGCGAAAGTCATTCGTACCCGGTTGCGGAAAGAAGGAATTCATAAAGGGATTCCAGTAGTATTCTCTGATGAAAGCCCGATTGTCATTCGGGAAGATGTTCGAAAAACTGTAGGTAACGACGAGGCGAAAATCCGTAAAGCTAAAATGCCACCATCCTCAAACGCCTTTGTTCCGTCCGTAGCTGGTTTAATTATGGCAAGTTATGTTGTTAACCAATTATTAAAAGATGTACCTATTCGTCGAGTCAAAGATGAGTAAAAAACGCCTGTAAAAGGCGTTTTTTACTTTATGGTAGTTTTTGAGAATAGGAAGCAAATGTGTAAGGTTGTTGAGCCCTTTGTTAGATGAATCGAAAACAGGAAGCGGACATATTGTCTAGTAGTGCATATATACTTTTCTGGTTTGGGGACAAAATTTTTTCATTTTACCTTTTTGAAAACTTTTCTCTTCATCCTACAGACAGATTCCTCTTTTACTAGCCCATCCGGGATTAATTAAGACCATTTCCTCTTGATGTGAACAGTTCCCTTTATATTTCGGACTAAGGTTAGATGTTCTACACTCTTTCTTTCCGTCTACAAATAATTTTTTAGTATTCTGATAAAATCTAAGTATATTTAAACCAAAAATGGAACTTTTTTGAATATTTTTCGTATGAATAGACGATGAACTCAAAAGGGAGGGTGAACATTGCCAAAGTTAATCCAATTGCAAAACGTATCGAAACAAATCGGCAAAAAGAAAATTATCTATGGACTCAGCTTTGATGTGTATGAGGGGGAAGTATTTGGCTTTTTAGGACCAAATGGAGCGGGAAAAACGACTACGATCCGAATGATGGTCGGTTTAATGAACATAACAGAAGGGGATATAATCATATGCGGAAAAAGTGTAAAAACCAATTTTGAACAAGCGCTTCAACACGTTGGTGCGATAGTTGAAAATCCAGAGCTATATCCGTTTTTATCGGGGTACAAAAATCTCGTTCATTTTGCCCGGATGAGTAAAAATGTTTCAAAAGAAAAAATTAACGAAGTCGTTCAACTCGTTGGCTTGTCCGATAGAATTCATGACAAAGTAAAAAATTATTCATTAGGCATGAGACAGCGCTTAGGACTAGCCCAATGCTTATTGCACGATCCGAAAGTGTTAATTTTAGATGAACCGACTAACGGACTTGATCCTGCTGGTATTCGCGAAATTCGGGACTATGTACGTAAGCTCGCGAAAGAAAAACGAATGGCTATCATTGTCTCTAGTCATCTTCTATCAGAAATGGAGATGATGTGCGATCGCATCGCCATTATATAAAAAGGTAAACTTGTAGGCGTGCAAACGGTAGAAGAATTTGTAAGTGACCATCAAAAAACGTATCGATTTGAACTTAATCTCGCCCCATCCTTGGAAACAATCATGCAAACGAACTTCCCAGACTACTCTTTTATCATCAAAGATTCGTATCTGGAAATAAAGTTGGAACGAGAACAAGTCCCAACGATCATCCGTACGCTTGTCGAGCAAGGTGTACATATTTATTCTGTTCAACAAGTAAAGAAATCGTTAGAAGAACGCTTCCTCGAAGTAACCGAAAAGGAAGGTGAAGTACAACATGCTTAATTTAATTCGGAACGAATGGATGAAAATTATGTACCGGAAGGCAACGTATGTGATGATGGGCCTTTTGTTATTAGCCGTCATTGGTGTGGGGATCATTTTTAAAATCAATGAACCAGATATGAGTCACAACGATTGGAGAACGAGTTTAGAACAAGAAAATGCACAGCTAACGGTTCGACTGAATGAATCCGAATTTGAAGGAGAGCAGCAATACTTAAAAGAACAGATTGCCATCAACACCTACCGGCTTGAGCATGATCTGTCTCCTAACGATTTCTCTTCCTTACAATTTGTGAAGGAGATGACCGTTTTAACGGAGATCATCGGCCTGTTTATGATCGTTGTCGCGGCAGGAAGCGTAGCGAACGAATTTAATTGGGGAACGATTAAGCTATTGTTAATTCGTCCGATTCGTCGATGGAAGATTTTAGTATCTAAATTTATTACGGTTGTGTGCTTCGGTTTATTTATGTTAGTGATTTTACTGGCCAGTACGTATGTAGTTGGAGCCATATTATTTGGTTTTGGTAGCGGGCCACACGTTCATTTAAGCTATGTCGACGGAGAAGTTGTTTCATCGAATCTTATTGTCCATATTGTAAAAACGTATTTGTTAGAATCCATTGACCTATTTATGTTGTCGACTATGGCTTTTATGATTTCAACTGTGTTCAGAAGTGGTTCGTTAGCGATCGGAATCGCAATGTTTTTATTGTTTACAGGTTCAACAGCCACCGTCTTTTTGGCTCAAAAGTATTCATGGACAAAATTTTTGCTGTTCGCTAATATGGATTTAACGATGTATGAACGGGGAACTCCGTTAGTTGAAGGTATGACGTTACCGTTTTCGATTACGGTGCTTATCATTTACTTTGTCGTCTTTCAATTAGTTGCTTTTCTCGTTTTTGCCAAACGGGATGTAGCTGCTTAAATTGAAAAAGAGTAAGCCAGTTGCACATAACCCTGTCAAGTAGACAATGAAAAAAAGAGTATATTAAGCTGCGGCCTTTTCTCGGTATTCAATCGGGGAAAGGCCGTTGAATTTTTCTTGGAATCGATCTTTATTGTAAAAATCTATATACTTCTTAATCGCCCTATATGCTTGATCGATTGTTTTAGGACGCACTTTAATTCAACAGTATATGATGTAAAAGTTTGTCCTTTTTTTGTCATAGAAAAATCCCCACCCAGGAAGACTATTAAGAACATCATATCATGCTCTCTTTTTTTAATGTCTACCTGTAGGGGATAATACCAACTGGCTTACTCTTTTTCTTGTTGTTTCATAATTTTTTCGTAGGTGATCGCCAAGGCTTGTTCGTATTTACCGTTTTTTCTCGGTTCGTAGTATCGTTTATGTTTTAAGGCGTTAGGTAAATATTGTTGTTTCACCCAGCCGTGTTCATAATCGTGAGGGTACTTATAGCCAATTCCTCGACCGAGGGCAGCAGCCCCTTTATAATGCGAATCTTTTAAATGATCAGGTACCTCACCATAATTTCCTTGGCGAATATCTTCTAACGCACGATCAATAGCAGTAATGCTCGAGTTCGATTTTGGGGAAAGGCATAAGTCAATAACCGCTTGCGCTAACGGAATGCGCGCTTCGGGAAAACCGATTTTTTCCGCTGTTTGAACAGCTGCTAGCGTCCGTACACCGGCATTTGGATTCGCTAGTCCAATGTCTTCGTAAGCGATGACGAGCAGACGACGACTAATGCTCGGTAAGTCCCCGGCTTCAATAAGGCGAGCCAAATAATGCAACGCAGCATTTACATCGCTACCGCGAATCGACTTTTGAAAAGCGCTTAACACATCGTAATGGGCATCGCCATCTTTATCGTGATAAAATCCTTTTCGTTGCAAGCACTCCTCGGCAATCTCTTTCGTAATAACGATGGCTTTCTCTTCGGTCGGTTCGGTAGAAAGAACGGCAAGCTCTAGTGCATTTAATGCGCTCCGGACATCTCCGTTGGAACCAATAGCGAATGTTTCTAAGGCATCTTCTGTTAAGGTGACATGATAATTGGCTAATCCTCGTTCATCGGTTAACGCTCGCTTAATCGCTTGTTTAATCTCACATGGTGAGAGTGGTTTTAATTCAAAAATATGACAGCGACTTCGAATGGCTGGATTAATCGCATGATAAGGATTACTTGTTGTAGCCCCAATGAGTGTAATGAGGCCACTTTCGAGATGAGGTAATAGAAAATCTTGCTTCGCTTTATCTAAGCGATGGACCTCATCCAGAAACAAAATCACTTTTCCTGACATTTTTCCTTCTTCGGCGACAATTTCTAAATCTTTTTTATTATTCGTAACGGCGTTTAACGTCCGAAAGGCAAAGTTTGTACTTCCGGCAATAGCGCTAGCAATCGATGTTTTACCAACTCCAGGTGGACCATATAAAATCATCGACGATAACTGTTTCGCCCGTACCATTCGTTCAATAATTTTTCCTTTTCCGACTAAATGTTGTTGCCCGACGATTTCCGAAAGGTTGCGCGGTCGCATTCGAAAAGCTAGCGGTTTGATTGACATAGGTTCTAACTCCTTATCTTTATAGCGTTCCATTGTATTTTAATCTATCATATTTATTGGGAAGTTCAAATGCATTTGCTCGTCGTTCTATGCTATAATGTCGTAAGTTAAATAGCATTCGAACGAGCATAATAATTGAAAAGAGAAAAATAGCAGGATAAGATTTGAGGAGCGGTATTTATGAAAATTTCTACGAAAGGTCGTTACGGTTTAACCATTATGATTGAATTAGCCAAACGCCATGGGGAAGGACCAACTCCGTTAAAACAAATTGCTCAGGCGCATGATTTATCCGAACATTATTTAGAGCAATTAATTGCTCCATTAAGAAATGCAGGGTTGGTAAAAAGTATTCGTGGTGCGTATGGTGGATATATGTTAGGGAACCATCCTTCCAAAATAACGGCAGGAGATATTATTCGGGTATTGGAAGGGCCTATTAGTCCGGTGGAAGGAATCGAAAACGAAGAACCGGCCAAACGCGAACTTTGGATTCGTATTCGTGATGCAGTGAAAGAAGTACTGGATAGTACAACGATTGAGGATTTAGCTAACCATACGGATGATGGGGAGTCCGATGCGTATATGTTTTATATTTAATTCTTTACAGCAGAAGGTAGGTGTAACGATTGGAAAAAATATATTTAGATCACGCAGCCACTTCTCCCATTCACCCGAAGGTCGTTGATAAAATGACAACGGTGTTAAAGGAGACGTTTGGGAATCCGTCTAGCATTCACGCGTTCGGACGGGAAGCACGACAATATTTAGATGAGGCCCGAACCATTATGGCTGAAGCGATTGGGGCTCATTTTAATGAAATTATTTTTACAAGTGGTGGAACGGAAGCGGATAATATGGCCATCATCGGGGCGGTTCGAGCTCTTAAAGATAAAGGAAATCATATTATTACCACTTCCATTGAACACCATGCGGTTCTTCATACATGTCAATACTTAGAGAAAGAAGGTTTTGAAGTCACGTACTTGCCAGTGGATGAGCAAGGGAAAATTTCGCTTGAACAGTTTGAACAAGCGTTACGGGATGACACGATTGTTGTCACGATCATGTTTGGGAACAATGAAGTCGGCACGATTCAACCGATTCGAGAAATTGGCCAACGATTAAAAGGTCATCAAGCGGTGTTTCATACGGATGCGGTGCAAGCATTTGGAATGGAAGAGCTCGATGTAAATGAGTTACATGTAGATATGTTATCGGTCTCCGCCCATAAAGTGAACGGGCCAAAAGGGATCGGCTTTCTGTACGTACGAGAAGGAACGAAATTGATTCCCCACATCCATGGAGGAGAACAAGAACGAAAGCGTCGCGCTGGTACTGAAAACGTAGCTTCCATCGCTGGATTTGGTGAGGCGGTTACCATTGCACAACAAACGATGGCTGAAAAACGGAAACAGTATCAAGCATTTAAACAAAAAATGATTGAAACGTTCCGCCAAGAAGGTATTGAGTTTGACATAAATGGCACGCTTGAAGGGTCGCTTCCTCACGTTATAAATGTTTATTTTCCTGGGGTAGACGTGGAAGCGATGCTCGTGAATTTAGATTTAGCTGGGATTGCGGCATCCAGCGGTTCGGCGTGCACTGCGGGTTCTATTGATCCGTCTCATGTCTTAGTGGCGATGTTCGGAAAAGATTCTGATCGGTTACGCAGCTCAATTCGCTTTAGTTTTGGCTTAGGTAATACATTAGAACAAGTGGAAAAAGCGGCAAAAGAAACAGCGAATATTGTGAAAAGACTTCGTAAATAAAACGGAGGTGTGAGAGGATGAAAGATCCGAAAAACACCCGCGTTGTTGTAGGAATGTCTGGCGGTGTCGATTCTTCCGTTGCCGCCCTGTTGTTAAAAGAACAAGGGTATGATGTCATTGGTGTGTTTATGAAAAACTGGGACGACACGGACGAAAATGGTGTCTGTACGGCAACAGAAGATTACAATGACGTCATTCGGGTTTGTAATCAACTTGGCATTCCTTACTATGCGGTGAACTTTGAAAGACAATATTGGGATAAAGTATTCACATACTTTTTAGATGAATATCGTGCTGGAAGAACACCGAATCCAGATGTGATGTGTAATAAAGAAATTAAGTTTAAAGCATTTCTTGACCATGCGATGAACTTAGGGGCAGATTATGTCGCAACTGGTCATTATGCTCGGGTTGACTATCGGGACGGCGAAGTCAAAATGTTACGCGGTCTCGACCAAAATAAAGACCAAACGTACTTTTTAAATCAATTGACACAAAAACAACTGTCTAATGTTCTCTTCCCAATTGGGGAACTGGAGAAAAAACGGGTTCGTGAAATTGCCAAGGAAGCCGGTTTGGCGACCGCAACAAAAAAAGATTCAACGGGGATTTGTTTTATCGGTGAACGTAATTTTAAAGAATTTTTAAGTAATTATTTACCGGCTCAACCAGGAAAAATGATGACGTTGGACGGGGAAGTGAAAGGAACCCATGACGGATTGATGTATTATACAATTGGACAACGTCAAGGTCTGGGCATTGGTGGAGCTGGTGAACCATGGTTTGTTGTTGGGAAAAACTTAAAAGAAAATATTCTTTACGTTGCTCAAGGCTTTGATAATGAATACTTATATTCCGATTCCATCATTGCGACAAACGTCAACTGGATTTCGGATAAAGAAAAACCATCGGAATTTAAATGTACAGCAAAATTCCGTTACCGTCAGCCAGATAACGGTGTGACGGTACAACGCTTGGAAGGAGACAAAGTAAAAGTCATTTTCGACAAGCCTATTCGTGCCGTGACTCCAGGACAAGCTGTCGTCTTTTACAATGGAGAAGAATGCTTAGGCGGCGGTACGATTGATGAAGTGTATAAAAACAATGAACGTCTCCATTACGTTGGATAAGCCTCAACTCTGTATTGAGTTGGGGTTTTCCTATTTTCTAGCTGATGATGGTGAAACATATGATATACTGCCTATAGAAAATGAAACGAGGTGGCAAGCATGAATTACAACCAGCAAGGTATTTCCTTTTTACAAGAAGGCAAATATGAAGAGGCGATTCAAGCTTTTACAAAGGCGATCGAAGAAAATCCACAAGACGAAGTGGCTTATATCAATTTTGGAAATGTACTATTAGCAGTTGGAGAAAAAGATCGTGCGAAAGCTTTTTTTGAAAAAGCGCTGGATTTAAACAAGGAAGCTGCTAGTGCATATTACAGTTTAGGTAACCTGTATTACGAAAATCATCAATTCGAGGAAGCGCTCCATATGTTCCAGCAAGCGCTAAAGCATGGGCTTAACGAAAGCGACGTGTATTTTATGCTTGGCATGTGTTTTGTGCAGGTAGATCAAACAAAATTAGCTTTACCGTATTTACAGCGAAGTGTCGAACTAAATTCCAATGATGTGGAAGCACGCTTTCAATACGGACTTTGCTTAGCAAAATTAGAATACTATGATGAAGCGATTCACCAGTTGGAGGAAGTCATTCGCCAAGATGATCAACATGCCGATGCGTATTACAATTTAGGCGTGGCATATTCAGGTCATTTAGAAGATGTTGAAAAGGGCATAGCGATGTTTGAAAAAGCGTTACAAATTCAACCTGATCATATGTTGGCAGGCTACGGAAAGAAATTATTGGAAAAATTACAAGAAAATCAATTAGATTGACCGTTAAGGAGTGGTTTCATGGAACGCCAACAATCGTTAATAATGGTCGAGCAATTTTACATAAAAGGGCGCCCCATTGCGACCATTTTTCATAATGAGGAAAATTTATATACGGTGCTTCGTTTGGAAATTGATGATACGAACCTTTCCTATGAAGAAAAAGAAGTGACGGTTATCGGAAATTTTCCAAAAATACACGAGCAAGAAACATACACTTTTTTTGGCGTTTTTCATGACCACCCGAAATTTGGCCTCCAATTTAAAGCTCATTCATTTCAAAAAGAAATCCCAACGACAAAACAAGGAATCATTCAATATTTATCGAGCGATTTGTTTAAAGGGATTGGAAAAAAGACCGCACAATTAATTGTTGATACCCTTGGAGAGCAAGCGATTTCGAAAATAGTGGACAATCCGGATGTGCTTAAAGAGGTTCCAAGATTATCCAAAGATAAAGCCGATACGATTATAGAAACATTACTTATGAACCAAGGGTTAGAGCAAGTGATGATGGCATTAAATAAATTAGGCTTTGGTTCACAGCTTTCATTAAAAATTTACCAAGTGTATAAAGACGAAACGTTATCGATAATTAATCAAAATCCGTATCAACTCGTCGAAGATATAGAAGGAATCGGATTTACACGCGCCGATGAACTCGGAAGAAAAATGGGCATTGAAGGTAATCACCCAGCTCGGATTAAGGCGGCCTGTTTGTATAGCCTAGAGCAGCTTTGTTTGCAAGAAGGCCACGTGTATATAGAAGCAGAAGATTTGTTAAAAGCGGTAAAAAAACTACTTGAACAAAGTCAGCCAACCTCTATTGAATTTACAGAAATATCACGGGAAATCATCCATTTAGCGGAAGAAGGAAAACTTATTGTAGAAGAGCAGCGGCTTTATTTACCTTCGCTCTATTTTTCAGAAAAAGGCATCGTCCGCCACATTCAGCGCATTTTATCGCAAACTGAGTACGAAGAACTGTTTCCACAATCGGAATTTTTGCTGGCCTTAGGTGAACTGGAGGAACGAATCGGCATCCAATATGCACCGTCGCAGCGAGAAGCAATTCAAACTGCGCTAATGTCTCCAATGATGATTTTAACCGGGGGACCAGGAACAGGAAAAACGACGGTTATTAAAGGTATTGTTGAACTGTATTGTGAATTGCACGGTCTGTCGATGGACCCAAAACAGTACGCAAAAGATGAGTCCTTCCCGATTGTTCTGGCTGCTCCTACTGGACGTGCCGCGAAACGGATGAGTGAATCGACAGGTATTCCTGCACTGACGATCCACCGATTGTTAGGTTGGAATGGTCTCGATGGGTTTGAACATGATGAAGAACGGCCAATTCAAGCGAAGTTATTAATTGTTGATGAAATGTCGATGGTGGATACGTGGTTAGCTAATCAATTGTTCAAAGCGTTACCTGATGAAATCCAAGTCGTCCTTGTGGGAGATGAAGACCAACTGCCATCGGTCGGACCAGGACAAGTGTTAAAAGATTTACTCGACTCCAAGCTCATTCCAACCGTCAGATTAACGGATATTTATCGCCAAAAAGAAGGGTCAACAATTATTGAACTTGCCCATCAAATGAAAAATGGTGTTGTTCCAGAAAATTTAACGTCTCCACAAAAAGACCGTTCCTTTATAAAGTGTTCGGCGACACATATCGCCGATGTAGTGAAAAAAGTTGTAGAAAATGCCTTAAAAAAAGGATATACGAAACGAGATATTCAAGTATTAGCCCCGATGTATCGGGGGCCTGCCGGAATTGATAAGTTGAATGAATTGCTTCAAAGCGTGTTTAACCCAAATGAAGGAAAAGATCGTAAAGAAATTCAATATGGAGATGTCACTTATCGCATCGGTGATAAAGTTCTTCAACTCGTGAACCAGCCAGACCATCATGTCTTTAACGGAGATATGGGCGAAATTGTTTCAATCAGTTATGCGAAAGAAAATACAGAAAAAGAAGATATGGTCATCGTTTCGTTTGATGGCAATGAAGTAACGTACACGAAACAAGAGTTAAATCAAATTACTTTAGCGTATTGTTGTTCGATTCATAAGTCACAAGGTAGTGAATTCCCGATCGTCATTTTACCGGTCGTCAAAAGCTATTACCGGATGTTACGTAGGAAATTGCTTTATACGGCAGTTACGCGGAGCAAACGCTTTTTAATTATATGTGGGGAGGAAGAAGCGTTTCGCTTAGGTGTAAGTAAACAAGAAGATTCGATTCGGAAAACGACTTTAAAAGAAAAGCTAAAAGCGTTGTTGAAGGATGATGAAAAAGATGAACCCATTGTGCTCGATGAAGAAGCTCTTATGAAGGTAGATCCGATGATTGGGATGGAAAACGTTACACCTTATGATTTTATGGAGAAGGGTTGATACTAAAAATGTTCGGAAAGGTGGGAAAATCTTTGCGAACATTTACCCTTCTCAACCGTTTATATGTAGTCTCCCTCCAAACAGGTGAAGTCGTTGGGGAAATATGTGATATAGGAATTGATTCCAATGGGCGTGTCAAAGGGCTTATCGTCAAACGAAAGAATCGGATTTTTCCCAAAAGTTATTGGTTACCGTTAACAAACGTTCAACAGTTTGGGCATGATTGTATTTTTATTAAAAGCGAAAACGAATTACTCGAAGGGAAACACGCTGAAAACTTGTATACCATCAAGCACGATGAATCGCTATATGGGAAAGAGTTATTAACAACTGAAGGTGAACACTTAGGATTGCTCCAAGATGTATATTTTTTGGAAGATTTGGGCACAATCGTAGCATATGAAATAACCGAAGGACTTTTTACCGATTTACGGGAAGGGCCACAAGTCATTTCTTCTTCAAATCCTCCAAAAATTGGTAAAGACGCGGTTATTATTACGTAATGGAGTACGAGGTGTTCATAATCGATGTTACAGTGCCCAAACTGTCGTAGTAAAAATTTAGGGAAAATCGGTGTTAACCAATATTATTGCTGGGATTGTTTTATTGAACTTTCTGTTTCTGAAGGGCTCATTCATACGCATCAAGTAGAAGAGGATGGAACGTTAAGTTCATTAGATGATTTGTTTTCTGAGGAAGAGCGGCGTTTTTCATCCTAAACAATTAGAGGTGAAATGATTTGAATCGAGCGATGACTTCCTTAATTAGTTTTGGTGTAGGATTGGCAGCAGCAACAATGAATCCAAAACGGCTACGTCGACAAATGAAAAAGATACGAAAGCGAATAGGTTGGTAATAATAAAGGGTTGCTTAAAAGCAGCCCTTTTTTGTTTTTGTTGAATATTTCTCTTTTTTAACAGAAAAACTAACGAAAGGGGGATGGAACGGTGAAACTAAACCTACAATGGATTTATTGGCTTGGAACGATCCTTTTGTTCTTAATTGTCGTTTATTTTATTTATTTATTACATCCGATTTGGTTACCTATCGTTCATATCGTCTTAAAAGTATCTCTCCCGTTTATTCTTGGCGGATTTATTACGTACTTACTACACCCTTTTGTAGAGCATCTTCATGAAAAGGGGCTTTCCCGAGTATTGGCTATATTCATTATTTACGTCTCTTTTTTTACAATCACTGGATTAGCTATTTATAAAGGTATACCGCTTGTTATTCGCCAAGTACAAGATTTTTCGCAAAATATTCCAATGTTTGCAGACCAATATTCTCACTGGCTTCAAATGATTGAACAGAAAACTGAGGGGTGGCCGGTTCGTTTACAGGAAGAACTTGATGAACGAATTCATCAATTAGAACGGCGATCAGCTCAACTTCTTGATCAAATGGGAGATGGAATGGGATACGTGACGAAATTGATATTTCTTCTTGGACTTATTCCATTTATATCGTTTTATTTGTTAAAAGATATTGAAAAAGTGAAGAAAATGTGTTGGTATCTCACTCCGAAAAGCTGGCGTAAACAAAGTCTTCAATTTATACGCGATGTAGAAGAATCATTGGGAGGGTATATACGTGGGCAGTTCATCGTCGGTACGATAATTGGCACCCTAGCGTCAATTGCTTTTTGGTTGATAAAAATAAAATATCCTCTGCTACTTGGGATTTTCGTTGGTATTACTAATATCATTCCTTATTTTGGTCCAATTATCGGAGCGATTCCAGCGGTCATCATCGGCGCAACAATATCCTTTCGAACTGTCTTATTCGTTATCGTTATCATTGCTGTTCTTCAATTTATTGAAGGAAACATTCTCTCTCCTTATATTGTGGGTAAAAATTTGCACATGCATCCGTTACTTATTATGGCCGCTTTACTAGTTGGTGGTGAAATCGGTGGAATCATTGGGCTTATTATTGCTGTCCCGATTTTAGCTATCCTAAAAACAGCCATTATTCATGGAAAAAACCATTTCATAATCAGACGTTGACAAAGAGGAAGAAAGTTTTCTATAATTCCTGTTAGACAAGTGAAGATTGGGAAATCAATGAAGGATCGAGTATGTTATAGGCCATCTGTAGCGCATGAATCATGCGTCGAAGAGAGGAATTTCCGTAGGCTGAAAGAAATTCCAGATGAAGGATAACAGAAAGCTAATCCAGAGGGCAGGTTAATCCCTGACGTGTTGCCGCGTTAAGGCATGAAAGTGATGGATACGTCTTTATTTAGGAGTATTCATAATCAGGGTGGTACCGCGAGCACGCTCTCGTCCCTGTCCAGGGATGAGGGCTTTTTTTATTTTTCACTTTAAGTACATCATTTAAAGGAGGAAGAGGGAATGAAAAAGTTAACAGGTTCTGAAATACGGCAAATGTTTCTTGAATTTTTCGAACAAAAGGGACACAAAATTGAACCGAGCGCGTCGCTTATTCCAGTTGACGATCCTTCCTTACTTTGGATTAACAGTGGTGTTGCAACATTAAAAAAATATTTTGATGGCCGCGTTGTCCCGGACAATCCACGCATTACGAACGCACAGAAATCGATTCGTACGAACGATATTGAAAACGTCGGAAAAACGGCGCGCCACCATACGTTCTTTGAAATGTTAGGAAACTTTTCCATCGGTGATTACTTTAAAGAGGAAGCGATTGAGTGGGCATGGGAATTTTTAACCGATCCAAAATGGATTGGCTTTGATCCAGAACGATTGTCCGTTACCATTCATCCAGAGGATGAGGAAGCGTATGAGATTTGGAAAAACAAAATTGGCATTCCAGAAGAGCGCATTATTCGTTTAGAAGGAAACTTCTGGGATATCGGAGAAGGGCCAAGTGGTCCAAATACAGAGATCTTCTACGATCGTGGACCAGAATACGGAGACGACCCAACGGATCCAGAATTATATCCAGGTGGCGAAAATGAACGTTACTTAGAAGTCTGGAACTTAGTATTTTCCCAATTTAACCATAACCCAGATGGTACATATACCCCATTACCGAAAAAGAACATTGATACGGGAATGGGTCTTGAACGCATGGCTTCCGTTGTTCAAGATGTACCGACGAACTTTGATACCGATCTATTTATGCCAATTATTGAAGCAACGGAAAAGATTTCAGGTGAAAAATATCGAGTGGATGCGGAAAAAGACGTGGCATTTAAAGTCATTGCCGATCATATTCGTACGGTGACATTTGCTATTGCTGATGGAGCGTTACCATCCAACGAAGGTCGAGGTTATGTGTTACGTCGTCTTCTTCGCCGGGCGGTTCGTTATGCGAAACAAATTAACATTGAACGTCCATTTATGTACGAGCTCGTACCGGTTGTAGCGGAGATTATGGCTGATTTTTATCCAAATGTAAAAGAAAAGAGCGAGTTCGTTCAAAAGGTCATTAAAAACGAAGAAGAACGCTTCCATGAAACGTTAAACGAAGGACTAGCGATTCTTTCTTCACTCCTTGAACAAGCAAAGCAAGAAGGAAAACAAATGCTTGATGGAAAAGATGTTTTCCGTCTATATGATACGTACGGTTTTCCGGTGGAATTAACGGAAGAATACGCTCTTGAGAAAGGTCTCTCTCTCGATATAGAAGGATTTGAAAAAGAAATGGAACGTCAACGCGAGCGGGCCCGTTCGGCACGTCAAGACGTAGGATCTATGCAAGTTCAAGGAGGCTTGCTTAGCTCTATTACGGAAGAGAGCCGCTTTGTTGGCTACGATCAATTTGAAGTAAAAGGAACAGTGAAAGTTCTTGTGAAAGATGACGAATTGGTTGATGAAGTACATGAAGGAGAAGAAGTCCAGTTTATTCTTGATCAAACACCGTTTTACGCAGAAAGCGGTGGACAAGTAGCGGACAAAGGGCTACTAACAAATGAAGAGGTAGAAGTAGAGGTACAAGAAGTTCAAAAAGCACCGAACGGTCAACACCTTCATACAGGTATCGTGAAAAAAGGTTCCTTAAAGAAAAACATGAAGGTTCTTGCTTCGATTGACCTCGCTTCCCGGAGCAAAATTACGAAGAACCATACGGCAACTCACTTACTACATCAAGCGTTAAAAGATGTATTAGGCGATCATGTCAACCAAGCTGGTTCCTTAGTTGAACCTGACCGTTTACGTTTTGACTTCTCCCACTTCGGGCAAGTTCAACCGGAAGAACTTGAACAAATTGAGACCATCGTCAACGAAAAAATTTGGGCGAACTTACCTGTTACAATTGACTATAAAGGATTAGAAGAAGCAAAAGCGATGGGGGCAATGGCTCTATTCGGTGAAAAATACGGTGATATCGTTCGCGTTGTTTCTGTCGGAGACTATAGCTTAGAGCTTTGTGGTGGCTGTCACGTTCCAAACACATCTGTGATTGGTCTATTTAAAATTGTATCCGAAGGTGGAATTGGTGCAGGAACACGTCGTATTGAAGCCGTTACAGGAGAAGCGGCGTATCGCTTATTGAATGATCAAGTTCAAATGTTAAAAGATGTTGCCCAAAAGTTAAAATCCCATCCAAAAGATGTAATTACTAAAGTTGATGCCTTGCTCCAAGAAATGAAAGAGCTACAGCGTGAAAACGAGTCTCTAGCAGCGAAACTTTCCAACATTGAAGCTGGTAACTTAGCGGACAAAGTAAAAGAAGTGGAAGGAATTAAAGTTTTAGCCAGCAAAGTAAACGTCGCTGACATGAATAGCTTACGGAACATGGTCGATGAGTTAAAACAAAAACTAGAGTCCGGTATTGTCGTTTTAGGTACGGCGCAAAACGGAAAGGTCAACATTATCGCTGGTGTGACGAAAGACTTAGTTAATAAAGGTTATCATGCCGGTAAACTTGTGAAAGAAGTAGCGTCACGTTGTGGTGGTGGCGGTGGTGGTCGTCCAGATATGGCGCAAGCAGGCAGTAAAAATCCGGAACAATTAGATGCGGCCCTTCAATTTGTAGAAGAATGGATCAAATCCGTTTAATTTCGGGCAAAAGTAGTGTACAATGTAGGTAACAATTGACATTTGGGACTCCGGTAGGAAGATGACCTCTATCTTCCCAATTGTGTATGATAGAGGTCCTTTTTGTAAGAGATCCTTAGTAGAGAGGTGCATGTGATGAGCTCGTTTGATAAAACGATGCGGTTTAATTTTTCCGATGAATCTTTTGAACATGATGTAAAAGAAGTGCTCATGCAAGTGTACGAGGCGCTTCATGAAAAAGGGTATAACCCTATTAATCAAATTGTCGGATATTTATTATCGGGAGACCCAGCCTACATTCCACGACATAAAGATGCCCGTAACATTATTCGCAAACTAGAGCGTGATGAAATTATTGAGGAATTAGTGAAATCCTATTTAAATCAACATCGTGAGGGATAAATACATGAGAGTTTTAGGTCTTGATGTGGGCTCCAAGACCGTAGGAGTGGCATTAAGTGATGAATTAGGGTGGACAGCCCAAGGGCTTGAAACAATTCCGATTAACGAGGAAGAGCAAGAGTTTGGTTTTAAGCGTCTAGCCGAAATCATTGATGAGTATAACGTAGAAAAGATTGTTGTCGGCTTTCCAAAAAATATGAACAACACCGTGGGCCCCCGAGGGGAAGCAGCTCAACACTACGCCAAATTATTAGAAAAAAAGTTTGGCTTACCGGTTATACTATGGGATGAACGATTGAGCACCATGGCGGCAGAGCGGGTGTTACTTCAAGCTGATGTCAGTCGAAAAAAGCGAAAAAAAGTGATTGACAAAATGGCAGCTGTTATGATTTTACAAGGCTACTTAGATAGCCAAAAATAATATGAGGTGATAGAATATGGAACATGGTGAAAAACACATTACAGTAATTGATGAAAATGGAAACGAACAGCTTTGCGAAGTGTTATTTACGTTTGAATCTGATCAATTTAATAAGTCGTACGTTCTTTATTACCCAGTAGGTGCTGAAGAAGACGAAAACGAAGAAATCGAAATTATGGCATCTGCCTTCACACCTGGTGAGGACGATGACGGCGGCGAATTGCAGCCGATTGAAACTGAAGAAGAATGGGATATGATTGAAGAAATGCTTAACACATTTTTAGCTGAAGAAGATGAAGAATAAGAAACCGAATGGCCACTTCTAAAGTGGTCATTTTTGTTTGTTAAATGATGAAACGGTTGGTGAAAAAAATATAATTTGTAAATAACAAAAAAAAGCTATGAAGTCCATATTCCAATCATTAGGTGCAAAACATCCTCATTTTGGTGCAAAAGTAATCAAAAGTGGTACATAAAGCATTCTTATCTGATTTTTAATTCTATTTTTGGCATTGATGTGAAAATGAATGGAGTTATCTAAACAAGCTAAATCTTTAAACATCGCTGATACCTATCCTTTTTACTACACTATAGATGGCATATCTCTTTTCATTTTTATGGAATTTTGATGAAAAAAGAATTTGGTCTAGCATGTGATCGATTTTATAGTATAATAGTGAAGATGAGTAAAGAACGAATATCCCACTTTTTGGAAGGGGGAGCGGAGATGACAGAAAAGAAAGATTATCGAGAGGAAATGTATAAAAAATTGCTTGAACGAAAAGAAGAAGCAAAAACCGTTCGAAAAATTGTTTTCTTTACTACATTAACGATCGTTGTCATAATGTTAGTGGTTGGCATTAGTGGATTTTGGTACGTGAATTCGGCTTTAAAACCACTTGATGCGGATAGTAATAAGCAAATTGAGGTAGAAATTCCAATCGGTTCGAGTGTCACTACCATTGCGAACATTTTAGAAGATAAAGGAATCATTAAAAATGCAACCATCTTTCGCTATTATGTGAAATTTAACAATGAGTCAGGATTTCAGGCGGGAACATATGCATTATCTCCGTCAATGACGTTACAACAAATTATTAAGAGTTTAAAAACAGGAAAAGTATATCAAGAAGTAAAATGGAAACTAACAATTCCTGAAGGGTTGCAGCTTGTTGAAATTGCCGCAATTATTGCGGAAAAAACGAATCAAAAGAGTGAAGACGTTTTTAGTCAGTTGAATGATCCAGAATTTATTAAGAATTTAATGAACAAATATCCAGCATTATTAACGGAAGAAATTTTAGATGAAAATATTAAATATCCTCTTGAAGGGTATTTATTCCCAGCAACGTATCCAATGTATGAAGACAACCCTACAGTAGAGGAAATTGTCGATATCATGTTAGAAAAAACTGTAGAAGTTATTAGTGAATATGAAGATGCAATAATTGAGCGGAATTTATCCGTACACGAATTGTTAACGATAGCTTCTCTTATTGAAGAAGAAGCAACAGCTAAAGCTGACCGTCAAAAAA
Organism: Bacillus sp. (in: firmicutes); assembly: GCA_017656295.1. Taxonomy (NCBI): domain Bacteria; kingdom Bacillati; phylum Bacillota; class Bacilli; order Caryophanales; family Bacillaceae; genus Bacillus; species Bacillus sp. (in: firmicutes). The sequence continues at coordinate 88,112 of JACDOC010000008.1, forward strand.
TAGCCAGTGTTTTTTATAACCGTTTAGATGCCGAAATGCCATTACAAACCGACCCAACGGTTTTATACGCCTTAAACAAACATAAAGATCGAGTGTTATACAAAGATTTAGAAGTACAATCCCCGTATAATACGTATATTCATAAAGGCTTGCCGCCGGGTCCGATTGCGAACGCGGGGAAAATGTCCATTGAAGCTGCTTTGTTCCCAGCGGATACGGATTATTATTACTTCTTAGCCAACGCAGAAGGAGAAGTGTTCTATTCCACTACTCTTCAAGAGCATAACGAATTAAAAGCGAAATATATTACGAATAACTAATAATTGATAAGAATATGGAAAGAAATATTCGCTTTCCATATTCTTTTATGTTAAAATAGATAAAGTATGTTCCAAAAGCGTATTTCACAGATGTATGGTAAGTAGAAAGCGACTCCGCTTTCTCTTTTTCATGTTTCTATACCTGTGAGCGCTTTTTTTCATGTGATTATCTTTTAACTAAAACCGACAACTTTCCCAGTTTAGGGAAAAAGGAGGATGTTGTCGTGAATCAAAGGATAGAGTCGTACATCGCTTCCTTCATTCGTGAGAAGTCGTCCTTATTTTTAGAGATGGAACAATATGCTATAGAACAAAACGTCCCAATAATGGAGTCGGTTGGGATGGAAGCATTGCTACAGTTCCTTCGTCTTCAACAGCCCAAAACGATTTTAGAAATCGGGACGGCCATCGGTTATTCGGCATTACGAATGGCCTATGCCTTACCTAACACAACCGTTGTAACCATTGAGCGGGATAAAAAACGATATGAAGAAGCTCTTTTATATATTCAACGTTCAGATGCTAGCGATCGGGTAAAACCTATTTTTGGGGATGCCTTAGAAGTGTTCGATACTGTGAAGGAATGGGGCCCTTTTGATGCGATTTTTATCGATGCAGCGAAAGGGCAATATCAAAAGTTTTTTGAGTTGTATGAACGACTTTTAACATCAGAGGGAAGTATATATTCCGATAACGTGTTATTTAAAGGCCTAGTCGTCGCCGAGGAATTCGACAATAAGCGAATCAAGCAATTAGTAAAAAAAATTAGAGCCTATAATGAATGGTTAATGCACCATCCTTCGTATCATTCGATCATTCTTCCTGTAGGTGACGGGATTGCAATAAGTAAAAAAAGAGGTGGAAGCAATGAAAAAGCCTGAATTGTTAGTGACACCAACGTCAGTAGACGATATTCTGCCGCTTTGCGATGCAGGAGCAGATGCGTTTGTCGTTGGAGAAATGCGCTACGGGTTACGATTAGCAGGTGAATTTTCTAGAGAAGATGTAAAAAAAGCGGCTGAACTTGCTCATAGTCGTGGAAAAAAAGTATACGTTGCAATGAACGCGATCTTTCACAACGATAAAGTCGATGAACTAGCTGACTATGTAAAATTTGTACAAGAGATTAACGCGGATGCGATTATTTTTGGTGACCCAGCGGTGTTGATGACCGTTCGAGAAGTAGCGCCAAATATGAAGCTGCACTGGAATACAGAAACAACTGCGACGAACTGGTATACATGTAATTATTGGGGAAGAAAAGGAGCTAAACGTGCTGTTCTTGCACGTGAAATTAACATGGATGCCATTTTAGAAATTAAAGAACACGCGGAAGTAGAAATCGAAGTGCAAGTGCACGGAATGACGTGCATGTTTCAATCGAAGCGGACGTTACTTGGTAACTATTTTGAATACCAAGGAAAAGTGATGGAAATCGAAAACCGAAAACAAAATAAAAACATGTTCTTACACGATAAAGAACGTAATAATAAATATCCAATTTTCGAAGATGAAAACGGTACTCATATTATGAGTCCAAATGATATTTGTATCATTGATGAATTACAAGAGATGATCGAAGCCGGCATTGATTCTTTTAAAATTGACGGGGTTTTAAAAAGCCCTGAATACATTATCGAAGTAACAAAACTTTATCGACAAGCGATTGATACATGCGTAGAAGACGTCGATCGTTACGAAGAGATAAAAGATGAGCTTTATGCAAAAATTGAAGAAATTCAACCGGAAAATCGTCCGTTAGATACAGGTTTCTTCTTTAAAGAAACGGTGTATTAAAGGAGGGTCAGAGATGACGGTAGTAAAAAATGATAAAATATCAACCATTGTTGATGGAAAACGGGTCATTGTCAAAAAACCAGAGCTACTCGCACCAGCCGGTAGCTTAGAAAAATTAAAAATTGCCGTTCATTACGGTGCTGATGCGGTATATATTGGTGGACAAGAATATGGGTTACGCTCCAACGCTGATAACTTTACGCTAGAAGAGATGAAAGAAGGGGTGGAGTTTGCTAATAAGTACGGAGCAAAAGTGTACGTAACAACTAATATTTATGCCCATAACGAAAACATTAACGGATTAGAAGAATATTTAAAGGGCATTCAAGATACAGGGGTAACGGGAATCATCGTCGCTGATCCCCTCATTATTGAAACATGTCGTCGGGTCGCTCCAAAATTAGAAGTCCATTTAAGTACGCAACAATCCCTTACTAACTGGAAGGCTGTTCAATTTTGGAAGGAAGAAGGGCTTGAACGTGTTGTATTAGCGCGTGAGACCAGTGCAAAGGAAATTCGTGAAATAAAAGAAAAAGTGGATATCGAGATTGAAACGTTCATTCATGGAGCGATGTGTATTTCTTATTCCGGTCGCTGTGTATTAAGTAACCACATGACAGCACGTGACTCTAACCGTGGTGGTTGCTGTCAGTCTTGTCGCTGGGATTATGATTTATATGAATGGAACGACGGAAATGAAATTCCGTTATTCTCTGAAAACGACGCCCCATTTGCAATGAGTCCCAAAGACTTAAAATTAGTGGAATCTATTCCAAAAATGATTGAGCTCGGTATTGACAGTTTAAAAATCGAAGGTCGTATGAAATCAATTCATTACGTAGCGACAGTGGTAAGCGTTTATCGTAAAGTAATCGACGTTTATTGTGCTGACCCAGATAACTTTAAAATTAAGAAGGAATGGTTAGAAGAATTAGATAAATGTGCGAACCGGGATACGGCTCCGGCTTTCTTTGAAGGCGTCCCAGGATATCAAGAGCAAATGTTCGGGGTTCATGGAAAGAAAACAAAGTACGACTTTGTCGGACTTGTGTTAGACTATGACCCTGAAACACAAATGGTGACATTGCAACAACGTAATTACTTTAAGCCGGGAGACGAAGTCGAGTTCTTCGGTCCAGAAATCGAAAACTTTACGCAAGTTATTGATACGATTTGGGATGAAGATGGAAATGAACTTGAGGCTGCTCGCCATCCATTACAAATCGTGCGCTTTAAAGTGAACCAACCAGTTTATAAATACAACATGATGCGAAAGGAGAACCGGTAAGAAAGATGAATCGTAAACCCGTAGTCATTGGTGTAGCGGGCGGATCGGGGTCCGGAAAAACGAGTGTTACAAAAGCCATTTATGATCATTTTCAAGGTCATTCCATTTTAATGCTGGAACAAGATTATTATTATAAAGACCAAAGTCATTTACCATTTGAAGAACGGTTAAAAACGAACTATGATCATCCGCTTGCTTTTGATAACGATTTGTTAATTGAACATTTACATCAATTATTACAATACAAACCGATTAAAAAACCTGTGTATGACTATAAACTGCATACCCGTTCTGACGAAGTTATTCATGTTGAACCAAAAGATGTGATTATATTAGAAGGCATTTTAGTATTAGAGGACGAAAGATTGCGCAACTTAATGGATATTAAGGTGTATGTTGACACTGATGCAGATATTCGCATCATTCGAAGGTTACAACGGGACATTAAAGAACGCGGACGAACAATGGAATCGGTCATTGACCAATACATTAACGTCGTTCGTCCGATGCATAACCAATTTATCGAACCGACAAAGCGTTATGCCGATATTATCATTCCTGAGGGTGGCCAAAACCATGTCGCTATCGACTTAATGGTCACAAAAATTCAAACAATTCTTGAACAAAAAGCATTTTTGTAATACGATATCATAGATATCAAATATAAATAAGTGAGAAAGATTGTTCATTTCGTTGCGCGCCCTCCTATTGGGGACGCGCAAAAACTTATATTTCGTTCCGTTTATTTTACATAGGCGAACAATTTGGATGAAGAGGAGTGAATAGTTTTGTCTAACGAAAAAGTATACCCAATGACTAAAGAAGGTAAAGAGAAATTAGAACAAGAATTAGAATACTTAAAAACGGTTAAAAGAAAAGAAGTAGTCGAGCGTATCAAAATTGCGCGCAGTTTCGGAGACCTTTCCGAAAACTCTGAATACGATTCAGCGAAAGAAGAACAAGCGTTTGTTGAAGGCCGTATTTCTACTTTAGAAACGATGATTCGAAATGCGAAAATCATTGAAGATGATGAGCTTAATTCAGATACCGTTTCCCTTGGTAAGTCCGTTACGTTTGTTGAATTACCAGACGGTGAAGAGGAAACATACACGATTGTAGGTAGTGCAGAAGCCGATCCGTTCGAAGGCCGTATTTCGAACGATTCCCCGATTGCGAAAAGTTTACTTGGTCGTAAAGTAGGGGAAGAGGTAGTTGTTCAAACACCAGGCGGTGACATGACTGTCAAAATTATTGCTATAAAATAAAGGAAGCATTTGCGTGCTGAACTTACGATGTTCAGCACGTTTTTTATTGTCTCTTTTTCTCTCATGATTATTACGAAGGCAATTCGTCAACAATGAATTTGAGGTGTTGCTTTTGAGACGACGAATGGTCATGTTGGGGTGTTGTTGTCTACTGATGATTGTTACATATCTTGGAAGGTTAGCTCAAATTCAATTATTTCAAACAGAAGACTTTTCCAAGCATCATATTAACTTATTAGAAGCAAGTGTCCGCCAACGAACTCAACAACTAATTATTGACGAGGGACGAGGGGGCTTTTTAGATCGCTATGGTAAACCTATAACGTATGACGAATTTACCGTTTTAATATTGTTTCCGTTTTTACGTCAATTGAATTGGGAAAAAGAAAAGGTAGCTCAAATTTTACAGCTACCAGTAGAGACGTTAGAAAAGCAAGTGAAGGAAGCAAAAGTACCGTTTGAATTAAAACATCCAAAAACGGAAGCTCCGTTTTCGCTTACGGAGGAGCAAATGCAGCAAATCAATGCTCTAGAAATTCCTGGGGTTTTTGCGATGATCAAAAAATATCCGAAAAAACAACATATCGCCCAACACTTGATTGGAATTACTCGACAAACCAATCAACCGCTACACGAAAAATATCCGGATAAAAATGTTAAACAAGCTGCCCAAATTGGAATTTCGGGGTTACAATTAGCTTTTGATGAGTTTCTCATTGCTGAACAAGAGACGAAGCTGTTGTATCATGTAGATGGAGAAGGGGACCCGTTGTTTGGAATTGATGTAAAGCTACTCACTCCATCGAACCCGTTTTATCCTGTCAATGTACAAACAACCATTGATGTTGACATTCAAGCGAAAGTAGAACAATTAGTTGATTCTCACGGCGTGACTGAAGGAGGGCTTGTCCTTTTAGATGTTCAGACGAATGAAATTTTAGCCATGGTTTCACGTCCGAAAATGAATTTAGCTGATCCTTACGAGAACAACAGTATTGTAAATCGGATGATAACGTCCCTTCCGCCAGGCTCAATTTTTAAAACGGTGGTGGCTGCGGCAGCTGTAGAAAGGGGAGAGCTTTCAGAAGGAGCAACATTTAATTGTGATCTTGATATATATGGAAAAAAAGACGATCGTGAACTTGGCATGCTTACCTTTGATGAAAGCTTTGCTCAAAGTTGTAACCGGACGTTTGCTTTGTTAGCGAAACAATTCAGTAAACAAGACCCCCAATTTTTTGACACTTATGCGGAAAAATTAGGGCTATTAGGTCCTGTTGGTTGGAGAGGCGATTTGTTTCATTTTTCTTCCTTTCAACCGCTCATAAGAGAAGAAAAAGGACAACTTTTTTCAAAAGAGGACGACCGTAACGATGCGAATTTCATCGCCCAAACCGCTATTGGCCAACACGATGTTCGAGTAACGCCATTAGCGGTGGCCAATATGATGGCGACTATCGCTCGTGGTGGAATACAAATAGAGGTCATGTCGGTAAAAGGAATTAAATACAAAAATGGAACCACGATGAAGACATTACAGCAACAACGTAAAGAAGCTTCCATATCGTCGATAACCGCCTCCCGTCTACAACATCTGTTACGACAAGTGGTTACAAGTGAAAAAGGTACCGGACGATGGCTAGCTTCAATGCCTTATGAAGTAGCCGGGAAATCGGGAACGGCCGAGACAGGGATGTTTGTGGAGGGGCGTCAGCTTTATCATAAATGGTTTGCAGGGTACTTTCCTTTTAATGAACCGAAATATGCGTTAGTTGTTGTTAATATGAATGTACCGGAAGATAAAGGTAGCGTCATTCCTCTTTATCAAGAAGTTGTTCAATTTTTATACGATTGGGACCACAATAATACGCTTTCGGAACCACAGTTACTTGAATAATTGTAACACTTTGTCCATTGTTTCTAAAAGACATGGTACAATAGAGACGAGGAAAATGGGGGTGGAGAGTTCATGGGAAAATATATAGATGAATTAGGACCACGTTCTTCACGCCGAGCACGGCGGAGAAAAACAAACAGAGTTTTAAATATTTTAATTGGAATTGTTCTTTTATTTATTTTGTTGATTGGAGGTTCGCTATTTTGGAACAACACTGACGATGAACGAGCCGATTCGGCCACAAAACTAACAACGAAAAAAACGAATGAAGAACAAACGAAATCCAATAGCGATAACCGATTAGCAAATGACGATACGGAGAATGCTGCAACAAAGGAAGATAAAACGACAGATACCGTTAACAATGAACCAAAAGATGATGTTGAAACAATGGATGATCAAGACGTTATTGTCACGGAGGGAAGCGACGATCCGAATGTCATTCAAACCGTTGTCAAGGCAAACTGGGAACCGATTGGAACAAACCAAACCGGAGAGCATGTATCATCGTATGATAAAGATTCGCTCGATTGGGAAGAAAAGCTCCAAGCTATTGCGTATGCCCTTGGGGTCGCAGTAGATGAGATGACCGTTTGGTATGTCGAAAACGGGGGTTCACCTCATACGGCAATCGGTACGATAACGACATCCCAATCTTCCGATGTGTATCGTGTGTATATCGAATGGGTTGACGAAAAAGGTTGGAAACCAACAAAAATTGAATTGTTAAAAGAAAATGATAAAGCCAATGGAGAAGAATAATCCATTGGCTTACTTCTTCCTTTTAAAATGAACAACGGCCGTATAATATTTTCGTCCATCGGGATCAAATTGAACTTGGTGGTGAACTGAGTGAACCATTAACATAATGGCTTTATTATGGTCAATTTGCTCATTAATCTTTTTTTCTAATGTTTTTAAATCATACGCTTCAAAAAATTCCACTTTGTCCTCAAACAAATCTAATTGAATATTCATTTTCATCCCTCCAGTCTTTATTTTACCGATTGTCCACTGTGTCACCAATATTTTTTTGTTGCCCAATGTTTTGGAATATGGTAAATTTAGAACAGTTTAACTTTTAAATTCATACTAAATTTATAGGAATTGTTAGTATATAGGTAAGGAGTGTATTCCTATGGGACGTGAATTTTTAGATATTTTTCAACAATGGGCGGAATCTTATGATGAGACTGTTTCAGGTCATGATTTGGAATATGAAAAAGTGTTCGAACACTATGAGGATATATTAACGAAAACGGCTGATCGTTCGTTTGGAACGGTACTTGAATTCGGTCCTGGTACAGGAAATTTAACTTTGAAGCTGATCGAACGTCAACGTAAAGTCATAGCCGTTGAGCCATCTCTGGCAATGCGCAAAAAAGCGGAAAAAAAGCTTCAAGGAAAAGCGATATTGTTAGATGGGGATTTCTTATCGTTTGAAGTAAACGAACACATTGATTCCATTGTGAGCACCTATGCGTTCCACCATTTAACGGATGAAGAAAAAGCGAAAGCCTTTGAATTGTATGGAAAGATGTTAGCGAAAGGTGGTAAAATAGTCTTTGCCGACACGATGTTCGAGTCAAAAGAAGCGTACGAAGAGACGATTCAACAAGCGTTAGCTAACGGATTCCATAACTTAGCAGAGGATTTGCATCGTGAATATTATACAACTCACGAAGTGTTACGTTTGTTAGCGGAACAAAACGGCTTTTCGGTGACGTTTGAACGTTGCAATGATTTTGTTTGGTTAATGGAAGCGGTGAAACGGTAATCCATGTTTCAACATTTTTACAGAAAGAGGTTGTAGTCATGAAAGTAGCCATTATCGGTGCAATGGAAGAAGAAGTACAATTACTTCGGAATCATATTGAAAACCGGACAGTAGAAACGATTGCCGGCTGTGAATTTACTTCCGGTGAGATGAACGGAGTGGACGTTGTTTTATTACGTTCAGGAATCGGAAAAGTAAATGCTGCTATGTCAACGGCTATTTTGTTACACCATTTTCGTCCAGATGTAGTCATTAATACTGGTTCAGCTGGTGGTTTTGACCAGTCGTTAAACGTAGGGGATGTCGTGATTTCGACGGAAGTACGTCACCATGATGTAGATGTGACAGCATTCGGCTATGAATATGGTCAAGTACCACAAATGCCTGCTGCTTATGTGGCAGATGAAAAATTAAAAACGATTGCGATTGAATGTGCAAAAGAAATGTCAGACATTCAAGTGACAAGTGGATTAATTGCCACTGGCGATTCATTTATGAACGACCCAAAACGGGTAGAGTATATTCGCGACAAGTTCACCGGTTTACAAGCGGTTGAAATGGAAGCGGCGGCGATTGCCCAAGTGGCGTACCAATTCAATGTCCCATTCGTCATTATTCGTTCATTATCTGATATTGCAGGAAAAGAATCGAACGTTTCGTTTGAACGATATCTAGAAAAAGCAGCAGTTAATTCGGCTAACCTAGTCATGAAAATTATTGCTACATTAAAAAATGCTTAACAAGTAAAAGGCCTACTCTAAGGCCTTTTACTTTCATCGTATCGCGAACGGTGTTTTGAAGGGGGACTAGATTATGAAGGTCTATCAGAGCGTTCATGAACTAATTGGACATACCCCGGTTATTGAACTACATCATTTTCCAAAGCCAGAAGGGGTTCGTATATTTGCAAAACTTGAATACTTCAACCCAGGTGGGAGCATAAAAGACCGTTTAGGACAACAATTGCTTAAAGATGCGCTCGAATCAGGAAAATTAAAACCAGGTGGAACCATTATCGAGCCGACTGCTGGCAACACAGGGATAGGCTTAGCGCTAGCAGCAGTGAATTCTGGAATTAAGGTTATTTTTTGTGTCCCGGAAAAGTTTAGTATGGAAAAACAAGAGTTAATGAAAGCGCTAGGTGCGGAAATTGTCCATACCCCGACAAATAAAGGGATGAAAGGGGCAATTCAAAAGGCGAAAGAGCTTGCGGAACAAATTCCAAACAGTTATGTTCCTCAACAATTTGCTAACCCTGCCAACCCGGAAACATATTATTTAACGCTAGGACCTGAGTTATGGGAACAGCTCGACGGACAAATTGACGTCTTTGTCGCAGGTGCCGGATCGGGTGGTACATTTATGGGAACGGCTCGGTACTTAAAAGAAAAAAATCCAGAGATAAAAACGGTTATTGTGGAACCTGAAGGATCTATTTTAAACGGCGGGGAACCTGGTCCACACAAAACAGAAGGAATTGGCATGGAATTTTTACCAGCCTATATGGATCCATCTTATTTTGATGCGATTCATACCATTTTAGACGTCGATGCCTTTGACCGAGTCAAACAACTAGCAGAAAAAGAAGGTCTGCTTGTAGGTAGTTCTTCTGGTGCGGCGCTTCACGCAGCGTTAATTGAAGCAGAACGTGCCAAACCTGGTACGAATATTGTCACTATTTTTCCAGATTCTAGTGAACGTTACTTGAGTAAAAAAATATACGAAGGTGGGATGTAACATGCGTCCAAAAACAAAATTAATCCACGGTGGAATTTCTGGAGATCCGCATACGGGAGCGGTTTCTGTTCCAATTTATCAAGTAAGTACTTATAAACAAGAAGGTGTAGGCGGCCATAAAGGATTCGAATATTCTCGTACGGGGAACCCAACTAGACATGCGCTTGAAGAATTAATTAAAGATTTAGAAGGTGGCGTACGCGGTTTTGCGTTCGGTTCAGGGATGGCGGCTATTACAGCTGTTATGATGTTGTTTAATAGCGGAGACCATGTCATTTTAACAGACGATGTGTATGGCGGAACGTTCCGTGTGATGACCAAAGTATTAAACCGCTTAGGTATTGAATCGACATTTGTAGATACGAGCGATTTAGCCAATATTGAAAAAGAAATTCGTCCAAATACGAAAGCAATTTATTTGGAAACACCAACCAACCCATTATTAAAAATTACGGATATTAAAGCAGCGGCACGCCTTGCAAAACAACATGGCTTACTGACGATTGTCGACAACACGTTTAGCACACCATATTGGCAAAACCCAATTTCATTAGGTGCCGATATTGTTCTTCACAGTGCGACGAAATATTTAGGTGGTCACAGTGATGTGGTCGCAGGCTTAGTTGTCGTTAACAATGAAAAACTAGGAGAGGATCTTCATTTTATTCAAAATTCAACCGGTGGCGTTCTTGGTCCACAAGATTCATGGTTACTGATGCGTGGTATCAAAACATTAGGTGTACGCATGGAAGAACATGAGGCCAATACGCAAAAAATTGTGGAATTTTTAAGCGAACATCCAGCCGTGACTAAAATTTATTATCCTGGATTAGCGACACATCCAAACCATCATATTGCGAAAGAGCAAGCGCGCGGCTTTGGCGGCATGGTTTCCTTCGATGTCGGCTCAGCGGAAAAAGCAGATCAGGTATTAAATAAAGTGAAATTTTTTACGTTGGCAGAAAGTCTTGGAGCTGTTGAAAGCTTAATTTCTGTTCCTGCAAAAATGACCCATGCTTCTATTCCGAAAGAACGCCGCGAAGAACTTGGTATTACCGACGGATTAATTCGTATCTCCGTAGGATTAGAAGATGTAGAAGATTTAATCGAAGATTTAAAACAAGCTCTTGAAGTATAAAACGAAAAAACCCCTCGATGTTTGTTCATCGAGGGGTTTTTTATGCTAAAATTACCGTTATTTACTTACAAAAAATAGGAGGGAACTATGATAAAGTAGAATAAGAGGATACAAGAAAGATAGGTGATCGGATGGAAACAAAAGTTAAACAATTAAAAGAAAAAATGATTGATTTTCAACGATTCGGATACATTTTATTAGCTTTAAGCGTGTTCCTTTATTTAGGAGTCGTCATTCCAATGGAAGGAAAAACGACTGGCGATGACATTTGGCTCATGAGTGGCACATTTTTAATAATTTCCTTATCGGGTTGTTGTTTTAACTACTCGTTAAAATGTAAAAAACAACTTCAACATTTAGAGGAGTAGCATACAACGTCAGGAGGTGGCGTTGTATGTTTTTTATTGACGGTGGGAACTTTTTCTAACTGAGCTAGATTGATATGTTCATAATGCTATAAGGTCCGGTTAATACCCAGTTGAATGTCGATTCTATGAGCCCCAATACGGTGGTACTGCCATTTTGTAATCTTTAGTTCTAAATCGATACACTTATGTGCCAAAATAGAACTTTTATGTGCCAGAATCATTCCTCTATGTCCAATTTATGAAATGTTCACAACCTTGCCACAAAATCGTTGTCGAATGTTCACTTTTTCACAATGTCGCTTCAAGCAAATCATGCTATCTTATAAATAGATGGTGATTTCCAATCAAAGGAGTGAATAAAATGTTTGCCATCGTAATCGGTTTAGTGCTTTGTACCACCATCGGTTTAGTCATTACTGCCGAAGTAAGCGCTGAAATCGAAACAAATTAAATCGATTATCCAAGCTATACATTACCCCCTCTTTCGCTGCCGTACAAGGTAGTTTTTTTGTTTAGGACATTTTGTGATAAGAAAATTGTTAAAATTGGTAAGTAGTTTAAAAAAATCCTACTAAAAAAAGCCCTTCTTCGTCGAAGGACTTTACGAATCACTGTTATTTTGGTTTTTGCGCTCTTTTTCAGTACGGTAGAACTCATGAAACATTTTCATTAATGCTCGCTTTTCAATTCTCGACACATAACTGCGGGAAATTCCGAGCTCTTTTGCAATTTCGCGTTGTGTTTTTTCTTTTTGTAAATCCAAGCCAAACCGGCCGATAATGACTTCTTTTTCCCGCTCATCAAGTACGTCAATATATTCCTTCATTTTTTCCAGTTCCATATTTAATTGAATCGTATCGATCACGTCTTCGGAATCGGATTTCAGGACGTCAATTAATGATATTTCATTTCCTTCTTTGTCTTGACCGATTGGGTCGTGTAAGGAGACATCTTTTTTCGTTTTCTTCAAGGCACGTAAATGCATGAGAATTTCGTTTTCAATACACCTAGCTGCATAGGTTGCTAGTTTTGTTCCACGGCCTTCAGAAAAGCTTTCTATCGCTTTGATCAATCCAATCGTACCAATGGAAATTAAATCTTCCGTATCTTCTCCTGTATTTTCAAACTTTTTTACGATATGAGCGACTAAGCGTAAATTATGCTCGATTAAAATGTTTCGTGCTTCTTCATCGCCTTTTGCCATTCTCTTTAAATACCTTCTTTCTTCTTCTGAGGACAACGGCTGAGGAAAGGCATTATTTTTGACGTAGGATACTAAAAATACAAGCTCTTTCATAAATAAGCCTATGGCTGTAAAGAAACCGGCCACGTCTTCACCCCCCATGAGGACTTTTGCCTATAATTCATATGTATGACAAGAAAATAGTATTTTGCTAGTCCTTAAGAAAAAGGGGGAATCTCCTTGCGATGATCTTTCAACCTGATTATTCGTTTTCCTGTTCCATGGCATTTTTGACAAACGGTTCGAAAAAGGAAGTATTTTTTTATCTTTCCTGCACCGTTACATATCCGACATAAAATAACAACTTTCAACCATCTATCACCTTCTATATTAATTTCATGAACGGAACCTGTGAGAAAAGCCTAAACGAATAAAAAGGTACATACATACGATATAAATAACACGTTAATAAAGGGGGAACATTCATGCGTTATCCATACGGCCCTGGTTGTTATCCTTATCCATATCCGTATCCTTGTTATGGTTATAGGTATGGTTATAGGTATGGTTATGGAGGATGGTACTTTGCTTTGGTAGTTGTATTACTCATTTTGCTGCTTATTTTCGGTTTTGGTCGATTTAACTGGAATTGGTAAAAATATAAGGAAGGTACGAGGGGACGCCCAGAAGCGTTCCCTCTACATTTTTTTTAGTTTAAAAGTACTAATCATTAAAAATGATAACACGATGGAGATGAATAGAATCATTTGAGGCGGAATATAAGGGATGATTAAGTACGTTAATGTTAGGAGACAACCTGCAGCAGTAATAGGAAGGCCGGTAAAATAGCCATTTTGCTCCGTAATGTTAAAACGGGCTAGACGAAAGGCTCCACACCCGATATAAAAAATAGTGAAAAATACGCCAGGAAATCCGAATTCGGCGAGCACTCCTTGATATAATAAGAGAGCGGGCGCGACACCGAACGAAATTATATCGCACATCGAATCTAACTGCTTTCCGAGTTCCGATTCAATTTGCAGCTTTCGGGCAACACGACCATCAAAACGGTCAGCTAATGCCGCTAAAAAAATGAGAATGGTACTTAAATTTAAATTACCGTTTAGCCCTACAATAATTGCAAAACAACCCAAACATAAATTGAAAAGCGTCAATACATTGGCTGTTTGGGATTTTAGCTTTTTGATTGTATGATCAACAACTTCCGAAAAAAACAATTACCCCACCTCTTTTCTAAAAGAGCCTTATAATTTTATTATATAATATTTAATTATATGACGGAAATTCCTTTTAGTTAAGGTACATTTTTCTTGAATCTTTGGAGGGAACATTATTGAAAAAATGGATATATCGTAGTTTTATCGAACTAACAAACCAGCGCTTTGTTTCATACGGATTGTATAAATTTACACGTTCCAGAATGAGCAAAGGTTTCATCCGTTCGTTTGCACGCTATTATCGAATAAATGCGGTAGAAATGGAAAAGAGTATGGATGAATATAAAACGTTACATCAGTTTTTTGTCCGGAAGCTAAAAAAGGGAACTAGGCCCATTTCATCGGAACCGATGAGTGTTGTTAGTCCCGTAGATGCGGTGATTGTAGATGTAGGAAAGGTTACCCCAACCAAAGAAATCTTTGTGAAAGGAAAAACGTATTCCATTAATGAAATGCTCGGCAGTGAGGAAATAGCAGAACGCTATCGTGGTGGAACGTATATCATTTTTTATCTAAGTCCTGGTCATTACCATCGGATACATAGTCCTTTCACAGGAGATGTAATGGAACAATGGAGTCTAGGGGGATTATCCTATCCAGTGAATAAATATGGTCTAAAATATGGGAAATCGCCATTATCAAAAAATTATCGTCGGATTACCGAATTAAAGCATTCCCAAGGAAGCATCGCCATTGTAAAAGTAGGAGCGATGTTTGTTAACTCCATCCATATTAGCAACCCAAATAAACGGTGGGAAAAAGGGGAGGAAATCGCCTATTTTTCATTTGGGTCAACAGTTATTTTACTGTTTAACGAAGAAACGTTCCAACTAAGTTCTGAGATTAACGTCCCTATGGATGTGAAGGTTGGACAAAAAATTGGTACAATAATAAGTTAGAAAAATAAACATCCCTGCGTAGATCGCAGGGATTTCCATTACAAATTGCTTATTAGGAAAGAAATTAGAATGGGACGGAAATAGGGAGAGTGGATTTGATACTACTTTTTTGAGTCAATTATGAAGAAGTTGCCATAATTTTGTGGGACAACGAGCGACGATGTATTTCTTTTTCAATTAATTGAATAAAATCTGGACTTAACTTTAAGGCTCTTGCTTTAAAATAAGCTTCAATGAGTAATTCATCTGACAAATGTTTCATAGTTGTCGCTCACCTCCAAAATAAATATTCTCAAACGTTTGTTAAGTACATATACTATATGATTGCCTTACTGTATCTTAACTCTATCAAAAGATCGAATAGAGAACAAGCGTTCCGTTATCCACAAGGAATCGTGGATAAATTGTGGTTAAGTTGTTAATAAATAGAAAATAATCCCGTTTATCCTTGTGTGCATTGTGAATAAAATTATCCACAAGTTGGGAACGTTGTGGGGTTTGTCGAAAAATTTTTATTTTTCTTTTAGTTGACGGTTGTAATACAATTATGGTTATGTTGAAACTGCCGAATAATTACTGAATATGACGTGAATTTTTTCAAAAACATTGTAAAATATTGAGGTGTCAAGTTGTGCTTAAACAATTTCTTCCGAATGAATATGTGAAGAGTATTTTTCATATAACACCAGAGGATTTAAAAGATCGGGGAATTAAAGGAATTATTACCGACTTAGATAATACGCTAGTTGAATGGGATCGACCGGAGGCTACTCCGGAATTAATCAAATGGTTCGACGCCATGAAAGAAGCAGGTATTGCTGTCACCATTGTGTCAAACAATAATGAAAAACGTGTGAAGGCTTTTGCAGAGCCACTTCATATTCCATTTATTTTTCAGGCACGAAAGCCGATGAGACAAGCATTCCGCAAAGCATTAGCCATTATGAAGTTAAAAAAAGAAGAAGTGGTCGTTATCGGTGACCAGTTGTTAACGGACGTTTTAGGTGGTAATTTGAGTGGATTTTATACAATTTTAGTCGTTCCCGTTTCCAAAACAGATGGAACGTGGACAAAAGTGAATCGAAAAATCGAACGCCAAATAATGAACTTTTTTAGAAAAAGAGGAAAGATTCAATGGGAGGAAGAAGTGTGAAAGAGGAACTATTGACGTGTATCGGATGTGGGGTTCAAATTCAAACGGAACATGAAGAAGAATTAGGGTATACCCCACCATCTGCTTTAGAAAGAGATCCAATTTTATGTCAACGATGTTTTCGCTTGAAGCATTATAATGAAGTCCAAGATGTGTCATTAACGGATGATGACTTTTTGAAAATTTTAAATG
This sequence comes from Bacillus sp. (in: firmicutes), assembly GCA_017656295.1. Taxonomy (NCBI): domain Bacteria; kingdom Bacillati; phylum Bacillota; class Bacilli; order Caryophanales; family Bacillaceae; genus Bacillus; species Bacillus sp. (in: firmicutes). The sequence goes on from JACDOC010000008.1 coordinate 104,364, forward strand.
AAATTGGTCAATCCAATGGTCTGGTTGTTAAAATCGTTGACATTTTTGATTTTAATGGAAGTTGGTTAACTGGCCTTCATCGTTTTGTCGGAAAAAATCCGATTTTATTAGTTGGAAATAAAGCAGATTTACTACCGAAATCGGTGAAACATACGAAGTTGATCAACTGGATGAAATATCAGGCGAAACAGCTTGGTTTAAAACCAGTGGATGTATTACTCGTTAGTGCCTCTAAAGGACATGGGATTAAAGAAGCCATTCATACTATTGAACAATATCGAAATGGCCAAGATGTTTATATCGTTGGGTGTACGAATGTTGGAAAATCTACATTCATTAATCGGATTATTAAAGAAATTACAGGAGAGCAGGATTTGATTACGACTTCTCATTTCCCAGGAACGACGTTGGATATGATTAAAATTCCGCTTGATGATGGAAAAGCGTTAATTGATACACCAGGAATCATTAATCATCATCAAATGGCTCATTTCGTTGATAAAAAAGATTTGAAAGTTATTACGCCGAAAAAAGAAATCAAACCGAAAATTTTTCAGTTAAATCCTAAGCAAACGTTATTTTTCGGTGGTTTGGCCCGTTTTGACTTCATTCAAGGAGAACGGCAACCGTTTGTTTGTTACTTATCGAACGAATTACATATCCACCGAACAAAGCTTGAAAATGCCGATGCATTGTATGAAAAACATAAAGGCGAGCTATTACAACCACCGCGAAAAGAATATATGGATTCGGTTCCAACATTCGAACGGTTTGAATTTACCATTAAAGAAGCAAAAACAGATATTGTCTTTTCCGGTCTTGGTTGGGTTACTATAAATCAACCAGGGGCGAAAGTGGCTGCTTATGTACCAAAAGGCGTTAGTGTGATGGTAAGACGTTCCTTAATTTAGGGAGAGGTGGTTCAGTTGACATTATTGTACGGAGTCATTGGCGATCCCATTCGTCATTCCATGTCTCCGCTCATGCACAATGATCAGTTTCAACAGATGGGGTTGGATGCGTATTATCATCCTTTTCATGTGAAAAAAGAACATTTAAAAGAAGCCGTCATGGGCATGAAAGCATTAGGCGTTCAAGGCTTCAATGTAACGATTCCGCACAAAACTGCAATTATGAATTTTTTGGACGATATTGATCCTTTAGCAGAAGCGATTGGGGCAGTCAATACCGTTGTTCGGGATGGAGAACGTTTTGTTGGGTACAACACGGATGGAGTTGGATTTGTTCAAGCATTAAAAGAAGATTATCGTTCAGAATTAACGAATGAAAAAATTTTAATTATCGGAGCAGGTGGCGCTGCCCGGGCGATTTATTACACTTTAGCAAAGGAACGACCTCTCCAAATCGATTTGGCGAACCGGACGATTGAAAAAGCGGAAAAACTTATTATGGCCTGTCCGTTTCCGGTGCAATCATCCGCTTATTCGATTCATGAAGCAGAAAAGCACTTAGCGGACTACACAGTGATTGTCCAAACGACATCCATCGGGATGTATCCGCAACAGGATGCACTTCCTATATCCTTAGAGCGGGTAACCAAACAAACGTTTTTATCTGATATTGTCTACAATCCGTTGCAAACGAAGTTTTTACAAGAAGGGGCGAAAAATGGATTGGCCACTCAAAATGGTGTCGGGATGTTTGTTTATCAGGGAGCACTTGCCTTTCAGTTATGGACAGGAAAAATACCAAACATTGAACGTATGAAATCAATCGTGATTCAACAATTAGGAGGATGAACATGTTAACAGGTAAACAGAAGCGTTTTTTACGTTCTAAAGCCCACCATTTAAATCCCATTTTTCAAGTAGGGAAAGGTGGAGTAAATGAAAATATGATAAAACAAATCGCCGATGCGTTAGAAGCTCGGGAATTAATTAAAGTAAGCGTCCTACAAAACTGCGAAGAAGATAAGCATGATGTAGCTCATGAATTAGCTCTAGGGGCACAAGCTGAATTAGTTCAAGTTATCGGTAATACGATCGTTTTATATAAAGAGTCAAAAGAAAATAAACAAATCGAATTACCAACATGATGAAAGGAAATACAATGAGTAAGCGAATTGGCATATTTGGCGGAACATTTGACCCCCCTCATATTGGGCATTTAATCGTAGCCAATGAAGTGCTAAATCACTTAAAGTTGCACGAAGTACGGTTTATGCCTAACCATACGCCCCCTCATAAAGAAAAAGCTAATGGTGTGACGAATGAACAACGAGTACAAATGGTACAGCTTGCCATTAAACACCATCCTCAATTTTCTTTAGAATTATTGGAAATAGAACGGGGTGGCAAGTCGTATACCTATGATACAATCGTTCAACTGAAAGAACGAGAACCGGAAAACGACTTTTATTTCATTATTGGAGGGGATTCGGTTGAACATTTAACCCAATGGCATCGCATCGAGGAATTAGTTTCATTAGTTCAATTTGTTGGTGTTAATCGACCAAACTATTCCTCTTCAAGGTGTCCTTATCCCCTTATCACCATTGAAATACCTGAAATCGGAATTTCTTCGTCAGAAATACGTAACCGACTTCGACACGGTCAAACGGTAAAATATTTTTTGCCTGACGAAGTAAACCAGTATATAAAGGAGCATCGGTTGTATGGAGCGAAATAAGGCGCTATCCATTGTGAAAGAGCAACTAACTGAAAAACGATACGAACATACTCTCGGTGTGATGGAAACAGCAATACAATTAGCTGAACGGTATGGTGCGGATGTGAAAAAAGCGGAACTAGCAGCCATTTTTCACGACTATGCAAAATTTCGCAATAAAGAGGAAATGAAACAAATAATTATTAACCAACAGATGGATGCTCGCTTACTTCAGTTTCATCATGAATTGTGGCATGCTCCCGTTGGAGCTTATTTAGTTCAACAGGAAGTAGGGATCACGGATGAAGAAGTATTGTCGGCTATCCGCTACCATACAACTGGTCGGGTAGGCATGACGTTACTTGAAAAAGTCGTTTATTTAGCAGATTATATTGAGCCGGGGCGACGTTTCCCAGGAGTGGAAGAGGCTAGGGAAATCGCTCGTCATAATTTAGATGAAGCAATGATTTTCGCTCTTCGAAATACGATTACGTTTTTAATGCGGCAAAATCAGCCGATTTTTCCCGATACGTTTGAAACGTATAATGATATCATCATGAAGAAAGGGGATACGAAATGAAAAACGACCGACAATTATTGTTAACAGCAGTGAATGCAGCGGATGATAAAAAAGCGGAAGATATCGTCGTACTGAATATGAAAGGCATTTCCTTGTTAACGGATTATTTCGTCATTTGTCACGGAAATTCAGATAAACAAGTTCAAGCCATTGCAAGAGAAATAAAAGACAAAGTGGAAGAAAAAGGATATACCGTTAAACGGCTAGAAGGATTCGATGAAGCAAAATGGGTATTAGTGGACATAGGAGATGTGGTTGTTCATGTCTTCCATAAAGATGAGCGAGGTTATTACAACCTTGAACGTTTATGGGGAGATGCTCCTATTGAAGATGTGAAAAGTGAGCTGAACTTATGACCTATCGACGTTTTGCCTATATATATGACGAATTGATGAAAGACGTTCCGTACGATCAATGGGTAAAGCTTGTCCAACAAGTAACACAACGGTACGACATACCCGGACGGGATTTATTAGATGTAGGGTGTGGCAGTGGGGAGTTAGCCATTCGTCTAGTCAAAGAAGGTTGGAACGTCACTGGAGTAGATTTATCGGAGGATATGCTCATCGTAGCCCAGGAAAAAGCAGCAAAATTCGGTATAACGTTACCGCTTTTTCAGCAAGATATGCGAGAACTGGACGGATTAGGAACGTATGATGTGATAACAATTTTTTGCGATTCGATAAATTATTTAGCGACCGAACAAGATGTGCAACAAACGTTCCAACATGTCTATCGCCATTTAAAACTGAACGGATGGTTTATTTTTGACGTTCATTCGATTTATAAAATTATGCAAATTTTTATGAACGAATCGTTTACATGGAACGGAGATAAAATATCGTATATTTGGAATTGTTTCCCTGGTGAAGCCCCTAACAGTGTTGAACATGAGTTAACTTTTTTTGTGCTAGATGAAGCCACTGGGTTATACGAACGGTTTGATGAAGTGCACGTACAGCGAACGTTTTCGACATTAACCTATGAAAAATGGTTGGAGCATGCGGGATTTCATATCGAAGCGATTGTTGCTGACGAATCGTTTGAACCAGTTTCTGACACGACCGAACGAGTATTTTTTATCTGTCAAAAGAAAGAAAGGTAACACCGAACAACAATGGTTCGGTGTTTTTTTCAATCGTTAATGATTTTTAAGAAATATCATTAATGAAGAAGGAATAGAGAATAACATGTCGAATAGTTATAAACAGCCGAACTGGTTTTGTACCAATTCGAGATCTTCCTCAAATTTTTTATGAGTGACTTGAAAAAGACGTTCAAACATTCCTTCACTGTCTTTTGCAAGAACTTTTATACCTTCCCCAGTCACACCGCCTTTCACACATACCTTTTCCTGTAATGTAGGTAAAGAATAATACCCTTTTTTTATCAATTCCCCTAGACCAACGACCATATGCTCCGCTAGTTGAACTGCTGTTTCTCGATCAATAGCCGTTTCTTTTACCGAAGCTTCCACAAATTGCTGTAGTAAAAAACTAAAGAAAGCCGGCCCACAACTAACAATGTCTGAAGACACTCTTGTGATATGTTGGTCAATTAAGAATGGGATAGAAATATGCGAGAGCAATTCGAGTAAAGTTTCCCGCCAAAAGGTAGAACAATTTTCACCAAATGTGACTAATGATACACCGGCTAAAGCCCGATTCGTAATACTCGGAACGACCCGGGCACACGAACAAGGTATTTTCGCTTCTAGTTGACTGACACTAACAGGACTAGTGATGGATACGACGCATTGGTCCCTTCGAAATTGGGATTGATACTTTTCCAATAATGGACAAATATCAGGTGGTTTAACACAAATAAAAATTAAATCGCTTTGTTGAATGAGTTCTTTATTGGAAGGGCAAACGTTCACTTCAGGTATACGGTGTTGAAGCGCACGCGCTTTTTCCTCAGTTCGATTGTAAAGAAGCAGTTGCGAAGGAGAAATGACTTTTCCATCCACGAATGATTCCACCAAAATACTGCCCATAGTCCCTGTACCAATGATTCCTATTTTCATCTGCATCCCTCCTTCAATGCGGTTCTTCTCATAACAACATATGTATCAAATTGACAAATTATGCTTTCGAGGTGATGAAAATCATGGAAAGGCACTGGAACAAGAAATATGTGAAAATCGTCTCGGTTGTCGTTGTCCTTTTTGTCTTGATAAGTATTGGATGGAAACAGTTTCATCATGTTCCCCCTGAGATGGAGACGATACTAGAAGAAAACAAACTAAAGCCGGAGTCATCCGGAGTAAACGTGTTCATGGTCGATGTGAAAGGTGCTGTCCATTCGCCTGGTGTATATGAAGCAAATGAGGGAGAGCGAGTCTTTCATGTCATTGAACGAGCGGGTGGAATGACAGAAGATGCGGATGTGTCAAAGGTCAATTTGGCGTTAAGAGTGACAGATGAAATGGTTATCAACGTTCCAACTATATGGGGCAGTATGGAGAGTCAAGAGAGCAGTAACAGAAAAATTAATTTGAATTTTGCTGATGCGTCCCAATTAACCCAACTCCCGGGAATCGGTGCAAAAAAAGCTGAAGCGATTATTGCTTATCGCGAAGAGCATGGTCCTTTTCGTTCCATTGATGAGATTAAAAATATTTCAGGCATTGGTGAACAAACCTTTGAACAAATTAAGGAATTAATTACCGCTCCTTAAGTGTGTTTGACGGAGGAAAAGACAAAGGATACACTAAAAAAAGAAAAAAACGGATAAGGAGATTGAACATGGAGAGGATTTCTTGGGATCAATATTTCATGGCTCAAAGCCATCTTTTAGCCATGAGAAGTACTTGTACTCGGTTAGCGGTCGGAGCCACCATTGTTCGCGAAAAACGAATTATTGCTGGGGGATATAATGGTTCCATTGCAGGTGGAGAACATTGTATCGACGTGGGGTGTTATGTGGTTGACAACCATTGCGTTCGAACCATTCACGCTGAAATGAACGCCATTTTACAATGTGCCAAATTTGGGGTACCGACGGAAGGTGCCGAAATGTACGTTACTCATTTTCCGTGTTTACCATGCAGTAAAGCGATTATTCAAGCAGGTATTAAAGCGGTTTACTATGCAAATGATTATAAAAATAATCCGTATGCCATTGAATTATTTGAACAAGCAGGAGTTATTGTTCAACACGTTCCTTTAAAAAAAGATATTTTTCACTCAATGATTACCCAATTGAATGGGTAAGGAGCGGGAGCAACGATGAAAGGATTATGGTTGTTTTTTGCTTTCGCTAGCTTAGCTGGATGTGTGCTGGCACTTCCATTTCATTGGGGTGCCTTTCTTTATTCAGGACTCCTTTTCCTTTACCTCCTTTATAAATGCTCACCTACCATTTGGATCTACTGCTTACTTTTTACCACTACCTTTTTTCTCTATAGTAAATGGCACGATTCGGCTCAATCCACCAAATTATCTGGGGTGGAATCGACTTTCCGCATCGAAATAGAAGACGAATACACAATTGACGGAGATCGATTGTCAGGGATAGTAAAAACTGAAAACGAAGAACGGTTATGGCTTACTTATACGTTTTCCTCAAAAGAAGAAAAAGAACAGTTTTCCCCTTTTGTTACCTGTGTGGTCGAAGGATCATTAGAAAAACCTATGCCTCCTAGAAACCCAAATACTTTTCATTTTCCTAAATATTTAAAGCAACGGCATATATATTGGACGTTACAAGTGTCTTCTTTTTATACCTGTGAAGATTCATCGGGTCACTTTTTAAAAAAATGGCGTTGGAAAGGAATGGAACATATTCAGTCAACCTTTCCCGAGAACTTGGTCCCCATTGCACTTGCTCTTATCTTTGGTGAAAGAGATCAACTTTCACCTTATCTCGAACAAGCGTATCAAGAACTAGGGCTTATTCATCTATTAGCTATTTCTGGTTTGCATGTAGGTATTTTAACTGTGAGCCTCTTTTATATATTCGTCCGAATAGGTTGGACAAAAGAAAGGACGACTTATCTCCTCATTGGCTTTCTCCCTATTTATGCTGTGCTCGCTGGAGGGTCTCCATCTGTGCTCCGAGCTGTTATTATGACTATTACCATTTTGCTTTCCATACGATTCAATAGGCGACTATCACCACTTGATGGATGTAGTATAAGTTTTATTATCAGCCTTTTAATTGAACCACATGTTCTCTTTCACATCGGTTTTCAATTATCGTATGGAGTGACGTTCATTTTGCTCCTCTCAATTCGCTTAATCCAAAAAGTTGCTACTTCATTTTGGATGTCCATCTTGTTCCCATCCATTCTTGCTCAAACAGGTGCATCCCCCATTTTGCTCTACCATTTTTACGAAATTTCTGCTATTAGCCCATTACTAAACCTAATCTATGTTCCATACTACACGTTTATCGTTTTACCTATCTTTCTCACCAGTTTTTTACTATCATTTCTCTTTCCAACATTGATAGTCTTTCTGTTACAACAAATGGAACCGTTATTTGTAATCATGAATGAAATCGTTAATGCTTGTGTTGAGTGGGACTGGCACCAAATCGTCACAGGACGTCCTTCATCAGTCATCCTCATGTTTTTGTTCTTCATCCTCATATTTACGTTTTATTGGATGGAGAAAACCGAAAGATGGTGGTTAAGTGTCGTTCCTTTGTTCATCATCAGTCTGTATTCTTTCATAGCTCCAAAGTGGAATCCGTTAGGGGAAATTGTCTTTTTAGATGTTGGTCAAGGTGATTGCATCGTGATACGCTTACCTTTTCAGTCGGGGACGTATGTCATTGATACGGGTGGATCTTTTTCTTTTCCAAAAGAAGAGTGGCGTCAACAAAAGGATCCTTTCTCGATCGGAACCGATATCGTCCTTCCGTTTTTAAAAAGCAAAGGGATTACGTCTATAGATAAGCTCATTTTGACTCATAGCGATTATGACCATATAGGGGAAGCCCGCGTTATGATACAGGAGTTGGACGTTGAAGAAATATTAATCAGTCCAGGAGCAGCAAAAAAAGAGGCGATGGCTCACGCAGTGAACGTAGCCATCGCGAAAGGGATTTCTGTTCAAGAAGTGCAAAAGGGATTTCGCTGGTCCACCAAATATGGAGATTTTTTTGTATTATCCCCAATGGATTCGAAGTATAGTGGGAATAATGATTCGATCGTCTTGTACGCCCTAGTTGGTGGGCAAACATGGCTGTTTACCGGAGATTTAGAGCAAGAAGGGGAGGAAGCGTTGCTAAAAGAATGGAATTTCCAAGTTGATGTATTAAAAGTGGGGCATCATGGAAGCAATACATCATCAAGTGAAGCGTTTCTAAGGGATATTAAACCAAACGTTTCCATCATATTGGTTGGAAAAAATAATCGATATGGTCATCCGCATATGTCGGTTCTACATCGGTTACAAATGTATAGCAACACCGTTTGGAGAACGGATATACATGGTGCAATAACGTATCGATTTTACCTGCAAGGTCCAGGAACGTTTTCGGTTATGATTCCATAAGATAAACCAAAAGAAAAAAGGGAGTAACTAACGTACTCCCTTTCTGCTTTCATTAAGAGCCCAAAACTTTCACAACAGTGGCGATAATAAACATCGTTGCAAAAAATCCGAAAGATACGATAAATCCTACAGCGGAATCGACAGCGTCATTACGTTTAGATTGTACATTTTTTTCAAATTCGTTCACTGTTACCCCTCCTATTTCCTTTTTAGTATAGACGATTCCTTAAAAAAAATCTATACTCTCTCTCCCAATTTCCTACGATGACAAGAGTTAACATCTATATATTTATCCGCCCGAGATACACTATTTCATACAGGGAAACCGTTGTTTAATAAGTGTCCTAGGCCTTATTAAACAACGTTCATATAGATTAGGGAATGGCTCTTTACGTAGCTATTCCCTTTTATACTTGCGAAAAAACGTTCGTTTTTTTACGATGGATGTAGATTCTTTTAAAGTGGGGAGAAGAACATTGTTTACTGAAGTTTGGAATGACATGAAAAAAAAGCAGTTTGCTCCTATTTATTTAGTATACGGTACGGAAATGTTTTTTATGAATGAAACAAAAGAGCGTTTAATTCGTAATGCAATGAACGACGAAGAAGTGGAAATGAACGTCTCTACATACGATTGTTCGGAAACACCTGTCGAAGTTGCTATGGAAGATGCAGAAACGCTTCCATTTTTCGGCGAACGAAAAGTAGTGATATTAAACCATCCCTTTTTTTTAACAGGAGAAAAAGGGAAAGGAAAAGTAGAGCACCAATTAAAACCGTTTGAGACCTATATTCAACAGCCGGCCCCATACACGATTTTATTCATTGCTGCACCTTACGAAAAGCTCGATGAACGGAAAAAACTTACGAAAATATTGAAAAAACATGCCGTCGTTTTAGAAGCCAAAAAGCTAAACGAACAAGAATTGAAACGTTGGATTCGCCTGAGGGCAGAAGAACACGAATGTACGATTGAACCTGAAGCCATCGAACAGCTCCTTATTTATTCTGGAACAAATATGCTTTTATTGGCAAGCGAGATTGACAAAATGTGCTTGTACGTAAAAGGACAGCATCCGATTACGGTGGAGGTCGTGCAACGGTTAGCTTCAAAGTCGTTAGAACAAAATGTCTTTTCTTTAATTGACCAAGTCATTAAGCGGCAAGTCGATCAAGCATTAGCCGTCTATTACGACTTATTGAAACAAAATGAAGATCCGTTAAAGATACTCGCCTTATTAGCAAGTCAGTTTCGGTTAATTTACCAGTCGAAAGAGTTAGCACGAAGAGGGTATAGCCAACAACAGATCGCTAGTCATTTAAAGGTTCATCCATTTCGTGTAAAGTTAGCACTAGGACAAGCAAAAGGTTTTTCGGACGAAGAATTGATGAAGTATATGAATTTGCTTGCAGAAGCCGATTTTCGAATCAAATCGGGGTATGTGGCCAAGGAATTGGCCATTGAGCTCTTTTTCTTTCAATTGCAAAACGGCTAAAAAGTAAAACACACCTGTTTTACCAGGTGTGTTTTACTTATAAAAAGGCTATGTTATATTTTATTGTTGATTTTAAGCAAGTTGTTCATTGAAGCGAAAGGCGGCGATTCCAGCGGGAACAAGAAGCCGCAAAACCCTTACTTGAGCGTAGCGAGGGAAGCGGCTTGCACCTTGCTCGCGGAAAGCGTCCGCCTGCAGCGAAATGAATAAAAAAACGATCCGTAAAAATGGATCGTTTTTTTTCGCATTACGCGTTTACAGAATGGAATTTTTTCATTAAGCGAGCTTTTTTACGGTTTGCAGCGTTTTTATGGATAAGACCTCTAGATGCTGCTTTATCTAAGTGCTTCACTGCAGCAGCAAGCAATTCTTTTGCGTTGCTGTCTCCGTTAGCAACAGCTGCCTCGAATTTTTTCACAGCAGTACGCATAGCAGATTTCATAGCAGAGTTGTGAGCGTTACGCTTTTGGCTAGTTTTCACACGCTTGATTGCAGATTTAATGTTTGGCATCCCGTTCACCTCCTACACTACCATCGAGATTCTATTTCACTCGATTTCACAATTCCTAAACATTTTAAGAACAAAAGTTATTCTATCAAACGAATGAATAGATTGCAATACTCTTCCACGAAAAAGAGGGTATGGTGAATGTTTTAATTGGATAAAGGTAACAATATTTCTAGTGAATGACATGATGAGGAGGGAAGTACCATGACACAGAAAGAAGATCTTCGTCAGTATACGGTACGTACGGACTTAGCGGTGGAAGCCCGGGAAATGGTGTTAGCTGAAAGAACCAAACATGAAGAGAAAACCGAACAAATTTCCGATATTCAAGGGGTCATCGTTAAAGAAAAGGAAACGGATGGAATCACCATATCGCATGTCGAAATTACCGAAGAAGGGGCTAAAAGCATCGGGAAAAAGGCGGGCCATTATTTAACTATAGAAGCCCAAGCGGTTCGTCAGCAAAATAACGAAGTCCAACAAAAAGTCGAGTCCATTTTTGCGCAAGAATTTTCCGCCTTTTTAAAGCGTAAAGGAATCAAACCAACCGATCACTGTTTAATAGTTGGTCTTGGAAACTGGAACGTTACACCTGATTCGCTTGGACCGCTTGTCTGTGAAAATGTATTGGTGACCCATCATTTATTTCGCTTGCATGCTGAAACTGTTCAAGAAGGGTACCGACCGGTGAGTGCCATTGCACCTGGAGTCATGGGCTTAACGGGAATTGAAACGAGCGACATAATTCATGGAGTTGTTGAGAAAGTAAAACCTGATTTTGTAATTGCTGTCGACGCCTTAGCATCACGTTCCCTTGAACGGGTAAATGCTACGATTCAAATTTCGGATACTGGGATTCACCCAGGGTCAGGGGTTGGAAATAAAAGAAAAGAACTTAGCGAACAAACGTTAGGAGTACCCGTTATTGCGATCGGTGTTCCAACGGTAGTTGATGCTGTTACGATTACGAGTGATACGATTGACTTTTTATTAAAACATTTCGGTCGGGAAATGAAAGAAGGAAACCGTCCGTCAAGAGCGCTTGCTCCTGCAGGGTTGACGTTTGGAAAAAAACAAAAATTAACCGAAGAAGATTTACCTGGTGATAAAGAACGAAAGACGTATCTTGGAATGATTGGCACATTGACTGAAGAGGAAAAACGTCAATTAATTCATGAAGTATTGGCCCCTATCGGTCACAATTTAATGGTAACACCGAAAGAGGTAGATATGTTTATTGAAGATATGGCAAATATTATTGCCAATGGATTAAATGCAGCCCTTCATGAAGCGGTGAATCAAGCGAATACTGGGTTTAAAACAAGGTAACGTCCAAAATGCAAAACTCATCGTTCTACTTTTCCTATTAAATTCATACGTTGTAATAGATTACGAAGGAAGGGTGGAACGATGAAACTAAATAAAATATCAGGTAACGCCTATTTGATTCAGCTGTCGACCATTGTCAAAGGAATGATGCTCGTTCTTTTTATATTAGTATCCCTTCTTACCTTTAGCGGAATCTTAACTTCATTAAAACCAGAATTTCGACCGTCGTCTCAATCGGTCAACCGGGCGACAGAACAAATGTCTAGTGCGACCTTTTTTCGTTTATTCTCTTTAGAAAACCGCATGTTTCTTCTTTCTACTAATGTACAGCAAGAATGGCCGTCGTTGACCGAAGCGATGTTTAATTTTGCCACAAACATTCGGGTTAAAGATCCGAGAAGCTTTTTAGGAAGGGAGCTTCCTGGTTTTGCAATATACGACGGGGAAATTATTGTAGCTGGTTTGGGAACAGATTATACGAATATGCCTATCGAATCAATGCCTCCCCCAGAAACATTTGATCCGAAAAATGAAGCTCCTTTGCAAAATATCGATGGTACAGACACACAGTCGTCACCTTCACCAATCGTTAGTGATGGGAAGAATCGAATTTATATTTATTTTACTCATACGCGTGAATCGTTTTTACCGTATTTAAAAGGCGTCAAAGATCCCGATTTAGCGTATCACTCCCAAATTAATGTCACAAAAATAGGGGACAGGCTCGAACAAGAATTAGAAGCCCTTGGAATCGGGACGTACGTGGAGAAAGAGGATATTGTGGCTAGGTTAAACCATAAAGGCCTTACGTATGGGTTTGCGTATCAAGAATCACGAAATATTGTTCAACAAGCAATGCAAACGAATCGAGATTTACAATATTTTATTGATATTCATCGCGATAGTCAGCGGAAGGAGAAAACGACCATTACAATTAATGGTGAAAGTTATGCTAAATTAGCTTTTGTGATTGGGGCTGAGCACCCAAATTATGAGAAAAATGCTGAGCTAGCAAAGAAATTGCACCATTTAATTGATAAAAAATATAAAGGGTTATCTCGCGGGGTTATTTTAAAGCAAGGAAAAGAAACGAATGGTAAGTTTAATCAAGATTTATCGAGCAATTCCATTTTGATTGAATTTGGTGGAGTGGATAATTCGTTCGAAGAATTAAATCGAACAGCGAAAGTGTTCGCGGAAGTGTTTGCTGAATTTTACTGGCAAGCGGAACAAGTGAATGCGTCAAATACTTCTTCAACTTCGGAGAATTAAGGAAAAGGAAGATGGATCATGGTGAAATTTACGTTGAAAATGTTCGTATGGATTTGCTTTTTCTTTATTGGTATCCTCGTTGGCATGCAGCAAGCGAATAAAGGAATGTTGGAGATGAAAGGATATGAAGACGAAACGTTTACCACTCCTGTTTATTGGCAAGAACGGGAAGACGGTAAAGTGGAAGCGGCCTTTCTAGGAAATGAAGTTACTCAATTTGACCTTGAGGAAAAAAGGAAAAAGCTAGAAGAAACAGAAACCTATAATTTCTTTTCTTCAATTGGCAAAGCGTTTGCCGAAATGGTAACAGCCATCTTTCAATCCCTTATTCAATGGATTTCGTCACTTATATAACATTTATGAGCATCTTTTCAGGTGCTCTTTTTTGTTAGTTGTAAAATTTGTCCCGAATTTAACGGCGAATGTCCGAAAACAGGGCCAATTAGTTCAAATTAAAAGCGAAAGTAAAGGGAAGCTTGTCCATGGGAAAAGATAACTTTACGTAGAAAAGGAAGGAGACAAAAAAATCCGTTCGTTAAATGCAAGTGGCCACATCATACGAAAAACTTCTCTAACCATTCGAGAAAGTGACCGGAAGTTTGGAAAAAGTGTTGGGAATTAGGTTTTAGAGTGTCCGAAAGCTTAATCAGAAAGACCGCTAAAAAGACAAAAATAGTTGTTAGACAAATGATTGAATCTTCAACCATGTGTTGCTATAATCTGAAATAGTGTACATGTGTCCAATAACAGGAGTGAACAGTATGAATCGAGAAGAGAAATTAAAAAGACAATCGAGAATCCGCAATTTTTCTATTATTGCCCATATTGACCATGGAAAATCAACGCTAGCTGACAGAATTTTAGAACGGACGAACGCTTTATCCGCACGCGAAATGAAAGATCAGTTACTAGATTCCATGGATTTAGAACGGGAACGCGGAATTACGATTAAATTGAATGCGGTCCAATTAAAATATAAAGCAAAAGATGGAGAAGAATACATTTTCCATTTAATTGATACGCCTGGTCACGTCGATTTTACTTACGAAGTGTCCAGAAGTTTAGCCGCATGTGAAGGAGCTATTTTAGTCGTGGACGCGGCTCAAGGAATCGAAGCCCAAACGTTAGCGAACGTGTACTTGGCTATTGATAATGACCTTGAAATTTTACCTGTTATTAATAAAATTGATTTACCAGCGGCTGAACCAGAGCGAGTTCGTAAAGAGATTGAAGACGTGATTGGATTGGACGCATCCGAAGCGGTTTTAGCTTCCGCAAAAGCTGGTATCGGTATTGATGAAATTTTAGAGCAAATCGTAGAAAAAATACCAGCACCAACAGGAGACCCGGATGCTCCGTTAAAGGCGCTCATTTTCGACTCCTTGTATGATTCGTATCGCGGCGTCGTTGCCTACATTCGCGTAGTGGACGGTACGGTAAAAGTAGGCGACAAAATCAAAATGATGGCAACAGGAAAAGAATTTGAAGTAACGGAAGTAGGGGTCTTTACACCGAAAGCCGAACTACGCGATGAATTAACAGTTGGTGACGTTGGGTATTTAACAGCTTCTATCAAAAATGTAAGCGATACGCGCGTAGGTGATACGATTACAAGTGCGAAAAACCCAGCAAGCGAACCGCTACCTGGTTATCGGAAGTTAAACCCAATGGTGTATTGCGGTATGTATCCGGTTGACTCGGCAAAATTTAACGACCTTCGGGAAGCGTTAGAAAAACTGCAATTAAATGACTCTGCGCTCCAATTTGAGCCAGAAACGTCCCAAGCACTTGGTTTCGGCTTCCGCTGCGGATTTTTAGGGTTACTTCATATGGAAATTATTCAAGAACGTATTGAGCGTGAATTTAAAATCGACTTAATTACGACAGCACCGAGCGTTATTTATAAAGTGCATTTAACCGATGGTACGGTCATTGACGTGGACAACCCATCAAATATGCCGGACCCACAAAAAATCGACCGAGTCGAAGAGCCGTATGTAAAAGCGTCTATGATGGTACCAAACGATTATGTTGGGGCTGTAATGGAACTGTGCCAAGGAAAACGAGGCCATTTCATTGACATGCAATATTTAGATGAAACTCGTGTTAATATTACGTACGAAATTCCGCTTGCTGAAATCGTTTATGACTTCTTTGATCAACTAAAATCGAGTACGAAAGGGTATGCTTCATTCGATTATGAATTAATTGGTTATAAGCCATCCAAACTCGTGAAGATGGACATATTATTAAACGGCGATAAAGTGGATGCGTTAAGCTTTATCGTTCATCGTGACTTTGCATACGAACGTGGAAAAGTGATTGTAGAAAAATTAAAAGAATTAATTCCGCGTCAACAATTCGAAGTACCTGTACAAGCAGCCATCGGGAACAAAATCGTTGCGCGGTCAACGATTAAAGCGATGCGTAAAAACGTATTAGCGAAATGTTATGGTGGAGATGTATCCCGGAAAAGAAAGCTTCTTGAAAAGCAAAAAGAAGGTAAAAAGCGTATGAAACAAATCGGTTCCGTGGAAGTACCTCAAGAAGCATTTATGGCTGTATTGAAAATGGATGATAACAACAATCAGAAAAAATAGAACACAAAAGGGGGTTAGTGGGAATTTTCCAGCTGACTCCCTTTTCTCTACTTAACGTAAAGGTTGTGAAATTACATGCCAAAATCGATTTATCTTCATATTCCGTTTTGCGAACATATTTGCTATTATTGCGATTTTAATAAAGTGTTTTTAAAAAAACAGCCGGTGGACGAGTATTTGTCATCCATGCGAACAGAATTATCACTTTTAATGGAAACCTATCAACCGAATGAAATACAAACGATTTTTGTTGGAGGAGGAACGCCTACTTCCTTAAACGAAAAGCAGCTTGCATTTTTTTGTCAATCCATTCGTGATATATTGCCTTATTCGAATGGGGAATTTACTTTTGAAGCTAATCCAGGAGACTTATCAGAAAGTAAATTGCGAGTATTAAAAGAATACGGTGTCAACCGTATTAGCTTGGGTGTCCAATCGTTTAACGAAGAAATGCTGAAGAAAATCGGCCGTACTCATACGCCACATGACGTATTTACCTCTATTGAGAAAGCCAAAAATGTCGGGTTTGACAATATTAGTATTGATTTAATTTATAGCTTGCCGGAGCAAACATTGAATGATTTTCAACAGACTTTACATACGGCCTTAAGCTTAGAACTTCCTCATTATTCGGCATATTCGTTAATTATTGAACCGAAGACGATTTTTTATAATTTAATACAAAAAGGAAAACTCGCTCTTCCGCCTGAAGAGACAGAAGCGCGAATGTACGAATGGTTAATGGAGGAAATGGATAAAAACGGCATTTATCAATATGAAATTAGTAACTTCGCACGTCCTGGTTTTGAAAGTCAGCATAACCTGGTGTATTGGAATAACGAAGAGTACTTCGGGGCAGGAGCCGGTGCCCATAGTTATGTACAGGGAGTGCGCCGTTCGAATTATGGACCGCTAAAAAAATATATGGCACCCCTTGAACAAAGAAGATTTCCCATCTATACGGAGCATCATGTGACAAAAAAAGAACAGATGGAAGAAGAAATGTTTTTAGGGTTAAGGAAAACCAAAGGAGTATCTATTGCACGTTTTACCGAAAGGTATGGGGTTAGTCCATTAGACTGTTTTTCTCATGTTATAGAAGAGTTAATTCAAAAAGAGTTGATCGAAGTGGTGCAAGATACGATTCGCTTAACAAAAGAAGGAAAACTGTTAGGGAACGTCGTATTTCAATCTTTTTTAGGCGAAATTTAAACCGTTGACATCAGATAGGCATTTTGATACTTTATTAATAGATTTAGCACTCGTTATATTAGAGTGCTAACAGAGGTGATGATCTATGTTGACTGATCGACAACTTCTCATTCTACAGGTCATCATTGATGATTTTATCCGTTCGGCTCAACCAGTAGGATCGAGAAGTCTTTCTAAAAAAGAAGAAATCTCATTCAGTTCTGCAACCATTCGTAATGAAATGGCGGATTTAGAGGAATTAGGGCTGATTGAAAAAACACATACATCATCGGGACGAATTCCTTCACAGAAGGGCTATCGATTCTATGTTGACCATCTGTTATCGCCTCAAAAATTGAATGCGAAAGACATTTCTACCATTCGTTCTATTTTTGCTGAACGAATTTACGAGATGGAAAAAGTTGTTCAAAAGTCGGCCAAAATTTTATCTGAGTTAACAAATTATACCGCTATTGTGCTTGGGCCGGCTGTCCGTGAAAATAAGTTGAAAAGACTTCAAATCGTTCCATTAAATAAAGAAACTGCCATTGCAATTATTATCACGGACAAAGGACATGTAGAAAATCGAATGTTCACCCTACCGCCAAACATTGAAGTTAATGATATCGAAAAGCTCGTAAACATTTTAAATGAACGACTTGTTGGTGTGTCGTTAACCGATTTAAAGGATAAAATATATAGTGAAATTGCGCTTGTGCTTCGTAATCATATTGAGCATTACGATTTAATTCTTCACACCATAGCCGAAGCCTTGAATGTTTCAACGAATGAAAAGATGTTCTTCGGAGGAAAAACAAATATGCTCAATCAACCGGAGTTTCATGACATTCAAAAAGTTCGAAAACTAATGGATATGATTGAGCATGAAGAAGGAATTTATGAATTAGTTCGCAGCAAATCAAAAGGAATTAACGTGAAAATTGGAAAAGAAAATAAAAACTCAGCTATGGAAAACTGTAGTTTGATTACCGCTACTTATTCCGTTGGTTCTGATCAAATGGGAACGATTGCAATTCTCGGTCCGACTCGAATGGAGTATTCACGTGTTATCAGTTTATTACAGTTTTTAAGCAATGATTTAACAAGTACATTAACGAAGTTGTATCATGACTAGTAATTATGGAAATAGTGTTATAGATGAGGAGTTAGACCAAAAGAATGGCTGATTTCTTGGTAGAAGATTCATTTGTTCAACTAACCATCCGAGGGGTAGGAACCTCCACGGATGGAAGTTTCATTTTATCCCGCCTTAACGGGCGGTAAGCCCCCACGGATGGAAGTTTCACGTTAATGTGTTACAATGGTGAATGTTGTCACGATGTTAAGGAGGTGAATCGGAATGTCAGAAAAGGTAAACCAACAGGAAACAACAATGGAAGAAACAGAGCAAGTGGAACAAAATCCACAAGCTGAAGAACAGGAATCAATTGAACCTATTTTTGACGAAAATAATGAAAACTCAAGTAAAGAAGAAGAGTTAACACTTGAGGAAGCAAAAGAGAAAATTGCGTCATTAGAGAAAGCTTTAGAAGAAGCGGAAAACCGTTATTTACGCTTACGTGCAGATTTTGACAATTTCCGTCGCCGAACAAATTTAGAAAAAGAGGCGGCTGAAAAATATCGGGCGCAATCACTTATTTCTGATTTATTACCTGCTATTGACAATTTCGAACGGGCTCTACAAATGGAACCATCTAATGAACAAACGAAGTCCTTGCTCCAAGGAATGGAGATGGTGTATCGAAGCTTGCTTGAAGCGTTGAAAAAAGAAGGGGTGGAACCAATTAAAGCCGTTGGTCAACCGTTTGATCCACACCTTCATCAAGCAGTTATGCAAGCTAACGAAGAAGGAGTCGACTCGAATGTCGTAGTAGAAGAACTTCAAAAAGGATATAAACTGAAAGATCGCGTCATTCGACCTTCAATGGTAAAAGTGAATCAATAATACATATTAAACAAAGAGGAGGTAACAAGACATGAGCAAAATTATTGGTATTGACTTAGGTACAACAAACTCATGTGTCGCTGTCCTTGAAGGCGGTGAAGCAAAAGTCATTCCAAACCCAGAAGGTAACCGTACAACTCCTTCTGTTGTTGCGTTCAAAAACGGCGAACGCTTAATCGGGGAAGTTGCAAAGCGTCAAGCGATTACAAACCCTAATACGATTATCTCCATTAAACGTCATATGGGTACTGATTATAAAGTAAAAATAGAGGATAAAGAATATACCCCACAAGAAATTTCTGCAATGATTCTTCAATATTTAAAATCTTATGCGGAAGATTATTTAGGTGAAAAAGTTACGAAAGCGGTTATTACTGTACCTGCATACTTTAACGATGCAGAACGTCAAGCAACAAAAGATGCAGGTCGAATCGCTGGTCTTGAAGTAGAGCGTATTATTAACGAGCCAACTGCAGCTGCACTTGCTTATGGTCTCGATAAAATGGAAGAAGACCAAACGATTCTTGTTTACGACTTAGGTGGCGGTACGTTTGACGTGTCCATTCTTGAACTTGGTGACGGTGTATTCGAAGTACGCTCTACAGCTGGTGACAACCGCCTCGGTGGGGACGATTTCGACCAAGTGATTATTGACTATTTAGTAGAAGAGTTCAAAAAAGAACACGGCATTGACTTATCCAAAGACAAAATGGCGTTACAACGCTTAAAAGATGCAGCTGAAAAAGCGAAGAAAGAACTTTCTGGTGTAACATCTACACAAATCTCTTTACCGTTTATTACTGCTGGAGAAGCAGGTCCACTCCACTTAGAAGTGACATTAACACGTGCGAAATTCGAAGAGTTATCTGCTCATTTAGTAGAACGTACAATGGGTCCTGTACGCCAAGCACTTCAAGATGCAGGCTTAACAGCTGCTGACATTGATAAAGTCATTCTAGTAGGTGGATCTACTCGTATTCCTGCCGTACAAGAAGCCATTAAGAAAGAAATTGGTAAAGAACCACATAAAGGGGTTAACCCAGACGAAGTAGTTGCGATGGGGGCAGCGATTCAAGGTGGCGTTATTAGCGGAGACGTAAAAGACGTGGTTCTTCTTGATGTAACACCACTTTCTTTAGGGATTGAAACAATGGGTGGTGTATTTACAAAATTAATTGAACGTAATACAACGATTCCAACGTCTAAATCTCAAATCTTCTCTACTGCTGCTGATAACCAAACAGCAGTTGATATTCACGTTCTTCAAGGGGAACGTCCAATGGCGGCAGACAACAAAACGCTTGGTCGCTTCCAGCTAACGGATATTCCACCAGCACCTCGTGGCGTACCACAAATCGAGGTTACATTTGATATCGACAAAAACGGTATTGTAAACGTAAGTGCGAAAGACTTAGGTACAGGAAAAGAGCAAAAAATTACCATCAAATCATCTTCTGGACTTTCCGAGGAAGAAATCCAGCGCATGATTAAAGAAGCAGAAGAAAACGCTGAAGCGGACAAAAAGCGTAAAGAAGAAGCTGAACTTCGTAACGAGGCCGATCAACTCGTCTTCACAACAGATAAAACGTTAAAAGATCTTGAAGGTAAAGTAGATGAGAATGAAGTGAAAAAAGCGCAAGAAGCAAAAGATGCGTTAAAAGCGGCCCTTGAGAAAAACGACATCAATGAAATTCGCGAGAAGAAAAATGCGCTTCAAGAAATCGTCCAAAACTTAACAGTGAAACTATATGAAGAAGCAGCAAAACAAGCGCAAGCCCAACAAGCGAATCAAGGCCAAGATGGTAAAAAGAACGACGACAATGTCGTAGATGCAGAATTCGAAGAAGTAAAAGAAGACAAATAATAATCCCACAATGAGAAAAAGTCAAAGTCAGGTCATCTTGGCTTTGGCTTTTTCTATGACATGGAACATGTGTAAGTATTGCAGAAAACTTGTTTAAAATGATAAAATAACCTTCATGTGAAAGGAACCGGGAGTGTGTGTTATGAGTAAAAGGGATTATTATGAGGTATTAGGAGTTAGTAAATCAGCTTCGAAGGACGAAATTAAAAAAGCTTATCGAAAGCTCTCTAAAAAATACCACCCTGATATTAATAAAGAACCTGATGCAGCGGAAAAGTTTAAAGAAATTAAAGAAGCATACGAAGTATTAAGTGATGACCAAAAACGTGCTCACTACGATCAATTTGGACATACCGATCCGAACCAAGGGGGGTTTGGCGGTTTCGGTGGTGGAAGCAGTGACTTCGGTTTTGGCGGCTTTGAAGATATTTTTAACACATTCTTTGGTGGCGGACGTCGCCGCGATCCGAACGCTCCGCGTCAAGGAGCTGATTTACAATATACAATGACGCTATCGTTTGAAGAAGCAGCGTTTGGAAAAGAAACCGAAATTCAAATTCCGAAAGAGGAAACATGTAATACGTGTCACGGTTCTGGAGCCAAACCTGGTACAACTCCAGAAACTTGTCCGCATTGTCATGGTACTGGGCAATTAAGTCAAGAGCAAAACACGCCGTTTGGAAAAATTGTCAACCGCCGCATATGTCACTTTTGTAGTGGTACGGGTAAACTAATTAAAGAGAAATGTACAACTTGTGGCGGAACAGGTAAAGTGAAGAAACGTCGTAAAATTAACATCAAAATTCCGGCTGGCATTGATGATGGGCAACAGCTTCGTGTCGCTGGCCAAGGTGAACCAGGTATCAACGGAGGACCGCCAGGTGACTTATATGTAGTGTTCCATGTGCGACCACATGAATTTTTTGAACGTGACGGCGATGACATTTACTGTGAAATGCCGATTACGTTCACGCAAGCCGCTCTTGGAGATGAGATTGAAGTACCAACGTTACATGGTAAAGTGAAGCTCAAAATTCCGGCAGGTACACAAACCGGTACGAAATTCCGTTTACGAGGAAAAGGGGTACCAAACGTCCGCGGTTATGGTACAGGAGATCAACATGTCATTGTTAAGATCATCACACCAACCAAACTAACAGAAAAACAGAAACAATTGTTGCGAGAGTTTGCTGATATTAGTGGCAGTATACCAGATGAACAGCAAGAAAGCTTTTTTACGAAAGTAAAACGCGCTTTTAAGGGAGAATAATTAGGGAAATGGAGTTGGTAGAAAATGAAATGGTCAGAAATTAGTATTCATACAACCAATGAGGCCATTGAGCCTATTTCGAATATTTTGCATGAAGCTGGTGCAAGCGGTGTCGTTATCGAAGACCCATTCGATTTGTATAAAGAAAGGGAAGATCAATTCGGGGAAATCTACCAACTCAATCCCGAAGATTATCCCGATGAAGGTGTCATTATTAAAGCTTATTTACCAGTCAATAGTTTTTTAGGAGAAACAGTAGAAGAAATTAAGCAAGCGATTAATAATCTCGTTTTGTTTAATATCGACATTGGTCGTAATAAGGTAGAAATTAGCGAAGTGAATGAAGAAGAATGGGCGACGGCGTGGAAAAAATACTATAACCCTGTGAAAATTTCAAATAAATTTACGATTGTTCCGACTTGGGAAGACTACACGCCGGTTTCCAGTGATGAATTAATCATCGAATTAGACCCTGGGATGGCCTTCGGTACAGGTACCCATCCAACGACGGTCATGTGTATTCAAGCTCTTGAACGAACAGTGAAAAAAGGTGATTCAGTGATTGACGTCGGTACTGGTTCAGGTGTATTAAGTATTGCTGCAGCGTTACTTGGAGCTTCACGAGTTATGGCGTTAGATTTAGATGATGTGGCCGTTACCGCGGCGAAATTAAACGTAAAATTAAACAAGGTACAGTCCGTCGTCTCTGTTTCGCAAAACAATTTATTAGATGGAATTGACGAACAAGTAGACGTTGTTGTAGCAAATATATTAGCCGAAGTTATTTTACGCTTTACCGATGATGTCGCAAAAACGGTAAAGCCAGGGGGCTATTTTATATCTTCAGGAATCATTCAGCAGAAAAAACAAGAAGTGAAAGAAGCCATTGAAAAGGCAGGCTTTGAAATTGAAGAAACATTAATTATGGAAGATTGGGTTGCTTTTATTGCAAAAAAACTTTAATCAATGGTAGGTTGTTGTTGGACCAACGAGACCGAACTGGAACGAATAGAAAGCAATTCGTTTTTAGTTCGGTCTTGGCTTGAATGATAAAATGGTGTAACAACAACCTGCTCGCGTGGAAGAGGTGAAGGTGTGCAGCGATATTTTCTACCGATAGCGTACAACGGACAAGCTGATATTGTGATTAATGGAGATGATTATCATCATATTGCTCGCGTTATGCGAATGAAACCAAATGACCGTATATTTGTTGTGTTCACGAACGGACATGCCGGTTTAGCCGAAATTGAAAAAATTACAAACGAAGAAGTAATCGCATCCGTTGTACAATTAGAAGAAGAGCAGAAAGAACTGCCGGTTGATGTAACGATTGCCCCTGGCTTGCCTAAAGGTGACAAGCTCGAGTGGATTATTCAAAAAGGAACCGAATTAGGTGCCGCAAAGTTTTTACCCTTTCAAGCAAAACGATCGATTGTGAAATGGGACGAGAAAAAAGGACGAAAAAAAGTGGAGCGATGGGAAAAAATCGCAAAGGAAGCTGCTGAACAGTCCCATCGTACCGCCTTACCAACTATCTCTTCTCCAGTTTTATTTAAAGAGCTGTTGGAAATCAGTTCGTCTTATGATTATAAACTCATCGCCTATGAAGAAAGTAGTCGTCAAGGGGAAGATTCAAAGTTTGCGAAAGTGCTAAAAGATATTAAACTTGGCCAAAAATTACTTCTAGTGTTCGGACCTGAAGGTGGACTAGATAATGAAGAAGTACAACTTTTGACAGAGAGAGGCTTTTTACCCATAGGCTTAGGACCACGAATACTTCGTTGTGAAACGGCCCCGTTATATGCATTATCCGCGATATCTTATCATTTTGAATTATTGAGGTGAGGATTATGGCAACTGTTGCCTTTCATACATTAGGTTGTAAAGTAAACCATTACGAAACCGAAGCCATTTGGCAACTATTTAAAAAAGAAGGCTACGAACGCGTTGATTTTGAGAAAACAGCCGATGTTTATGTCATTAATACATGTACCGTAACGAATACGGGTGACAAAAAAAGCCGCCAAGTGATTCGTCGTGCAATTCGTCGCAATCCGGATGCGGTTATTTGCGTAACAGGTTGTTATGCGCAAACCTCCCCTGCTGAAATTATGGCAATTCCAGGGGTAGACATCGTCGTTGGTACGCAAGATCGGACGAAAATGTTAGAATACATTGAGCAATACAAAAAAGAACGTCAACCGATCAATGCGGTGCGCAACATCATGAAAAACCGTGTGTACGAAGAGTTAGACGTCCCTGCGTTTACCGACCGAACTCGAGCATCATTAAAAATTCAAGAGGGTTGCAATAACTTCTGTACGTTCTGTATTATCCCTTGGGCGCGTGGGTTAATGCGTTCTCGTGATCCGAAAGAAGTGATTCGTCAAGCACAACAATTGGTTGATGCTGGATATAAGGAAATCGTACTAACAGGTATTCATACGGGTGGATACGGTGAAGACATGAAAGATTACAACTTAGCTATGCTCCTTCGGGATATTGAGGAACAAGTAAAAGGATTAAAACGTCTACGTATCTCTTCCATTGAGGCAAGTCAGTTAACCGATGAAGTGATTGAAGTAATTGATCGTTCGAACATTATCGTTCGTCATTTACACATCCCACTTCAATCTGGATCTAATACCGTGTTAAAACGGATGCGCCGTAAATATACGATGGAATTTTTCGCGGAACGATTAACGCGGCTTCGTCAAGCTCTACCAGGATTAGCGGTTACATCCGATGTGATTGTTGGATTCCCTGGGGAAACGGAAGAAGAATTCATGGAAACTTACAATTTTATTAAAGAGCATAAGTTCTCTGAGCTTCACGTTTTCCCTTATTCAAAACGGACAGGAACACCAGCGGCTCGAATGGAAAATCAAATTGATGAAGAAGTGAAAAACGAGCGAGTTCACCGCTTAATTGCACTTTCTGATCAATTAGCAAAAGAATATGCTTCCCAGTTTGAAGGAGAAGTGTTAGAAGTCATTCCAGAAGAGCGTTATAAAGAAGATCCAGAAAGCGGTCTGTACGAAGGATATACCGATAACTACTTAAAAATTGTATTCCCAGCAACCGAAGACATGGTTGGGAAACTCGTTAAAGTAAAAATTACCAAAGCAGGATATCCTTATAATGAAGGAAAATTTGTACGTGTGGTGGATGATGTGTTAGAGACGACAAAGGAAGCGGCGATATAAAAAATTTAATCCCCTAATCGAGCTGGTCTACATAGACCGGCTCTTTTTTTGAAAAACTATTTGAAAACAACATCATGTTAGTGTTATGATGTATGATGTATGACATCTTATCTCGAAAGGAGATTCTTTTGATGAAAGAAATTGCACGTATGATTGATCATACTTTACTTAAACCAGAAACAACAAAAGAGCAAATCGAAAAGCTTTGCAATGAAGCGAAAGAATACAACTTTGCTTCCGTATGTGTAAACCCTACATGGGTAAAATATGCGAGTGAATTATTACAAGGAACAGAAGTAAAAGTTTGTACAGTTATCGGTTTTCCTCTTGGAGCAAATACGCCAGAAACAAAAGCGTTTGAAACGAAAAATGCAATTGAAAACGGTGCCGAAGAAGTAGACATGGTTATTAACATCGGTGCGTTAAAAAGTGGTAACTATGATTTAGTTGAAGAAGATATTCGTGCGGTTGTAGAAGCTGCTAAAGGAAAAGCATTAACTAAAGTGATTATTGAAACTTCCCTATTAACAGAAGAAGAAAAAGTGAAAGCCTGTGAATTATCTGTCAAAGCAGGTGCTGATTATGTAAAAACGTCTACTGGTTTCTCTACAGGCGGTGCGACAGTTGAAGATGTAGCTCTCATGCGTAAAACAGTAGGACCTGACATCGGTGTCAAAGCATCCGGTGGCGTTCGTAGTGCCGATGATGCGGAAAAAATGATTGAAGCAGGCGCGACTCGTATCGGTGCAAGCTCTGGTGTGAAAATTGTTCAAGGTCTAACTAGTGATGCCGATTATTAATCTTCCATCGCGAACGGGTAAATGCTCGTTCGTTTTTTTTATGTCCATTTACTTATGGATCCTTTCAATAAATTGACCGAATTGTATGCTAAAAGGTAGAACGATCAACGAACTGATTAAATTATAAAGTACGCTCGCATGTGCTAATTGGGTTCCACTTGTATCACTTAATATCTGACATAATACACTAAGTGGTTCAATGAATGGAATAGCAGCCATTCCTCCGATGACATTTAACCAAATGTGAGCATACGCTGTTAATTTCGCTTCACGGCCACCACCGATGCTTGCAAGCCAGGCAGTTACACACGTTCCGATATTTGCCCCAAGCATAATGGAAATTCCTGCTTCTAAAGTGATTGCCTCTGCGTTTAAAAATCCAATTGCAATTCCCGTCATGGCTGTACTGGATTGAATAAGGGACGTAAATACGATACCAACCAAAAAAGCGATAGAGATATGATCCATTTGTTCAAATAGCCCGCTAAAAAATGGTTGTTGAAAAAGCAAAGAAGCGGTCCATTCAAACCCCGTCATTGCTGCAAATATCATTCCGAGACCAAATAATAAAGTACCTAGGGATGATACCCACGTCCTTCTAGACATTTTTAACACAATACTGCCCCCAACAAGAACATACGTAAGATTGGTAATTGGAAGTGCTAACAATTCTAAGGTAACCGTTGTACCGATATTAGTTCCGAGAATAATACCAATTGTTTGTGAAAATGAAAGGATTCCTGCGGACACCATTCCAATGGTCATTACCATTACCGCGGAACTACTTTGAAGAACAGCGGTCACTAATGTACCAATCATAAAGCCATTTACAGGACGGTTCGTAATGTTTTCCATCCATCGCTTCATTTTCTGTTCTGAAAGTGCCGCTAACCCTTGTCGTACCCACATCATTCCAAGTAAAAAGCAACCTATAAATAAGAAAAATAGTAAAACCGTTATCACCATGTCCCATCCCCCTCTACTAAAATATATGAAGGAATAGACAAGTCATGTTAGGCATAGGATTTAAATTGAACGGGATATGATAAAAGGGAGTATGAGTAAAATTATTGTGGGCAAAATTTAACCCCCTCATTTGTTGAGGGAACGTTAGAACGCTCAACAAATG